>CAJUGG010000076.1 GCA_910585995.1 uncultured Lachnospiraceae bacterium | reverse complement strand
TCATGAATCTGATATTTTTCTCATATTTATGATTTTTTTTCGGGGAAATATTTTATATGATGCTTTCATTAATAAGAAAAGAAAGGAGCAGAAAGATTGAACCATCTAACTTTTATTGATGAACATGGCAGCTTTCTGATCAAGCAACCGGAAAATACCAGTTATCTGTACTTCCCTCTCGCCTCTGAAGCCGGATTAAAAAGTGCAATCACGCCAAATCTCGGCGGAGATGCTAAAATTGATCAGGAAACATTTCTTTTAGAACCTGTGAGTTCTGAAAATCTCCACAACAACCGTTCCACCCGGAATTTTTGGTTTGTGAAAAATAACACAAGCGTATACTCGGTCAGCGGCTCCAGTGCAGAACAGGAAGCTGCCAGATTCTCTTCTGAACAAGACGACAGTGAATTAATCGCCGGATTTATGTGGCAGACAATGAAGCGTTCTTCTGCGGTTCACCATCTAGAATCTACGGTTACTTCTTTTATTCCTAAAGATCACAATGTGGAGATCATGTACGTAACCATACAGAATCGGTCTCAAACCGCGCAAGAACTGACCGCCTATGCTGCTGTCCCAATCTATGGACGCAGTGCAGACAACCTTCGTGATCACCGTAATGTCACATCCATGCTTCACCGCATCCGCACAGACAAACATGGTGTACTGGTCTGCCCTACGATGTCCTTTGATGAAAAAGGACATCATCAAAACAGTAAGATCTACTATGTGATGGGGTGTACAGGCACTGGTGGTGCACCTGCATGTTTTTATCCCACAGTAGAGGAATTTATCGGTGAAGGAGGCACTTATACCCATCCCCGTTCAGTCTACGAAAAATTGCAGGGACAGCCTGCATCTTACTGTACTGCGGGCCGGGAGGCGATGGGAGCTTTTTGTTTTGATCCGGTTGTCCTAGCACCGGGAGAGCAGACCGATTATATCCTCTTACTGGGTGTAGAAAATCAAGAGAGTGATATCTTAGATCTTTTTCAGAAATATCACACCACAGAATTAGTACAACAGGCTTTTATGGATACCAAAGACTACTGGCAGCATCAGGTTGCCATAGATTTTCATACCAGAGAAAACGACTTTGACCATCTGATGAAATGGATCTGTTTTCAGCCTTTTCTGCGACGGATGTTTGGGTGTTCTTTTTTACCCCATCATGATTATGGCAGAGGCGGACGGGGCTGGCGGGATCTATGGCAGGACTGTCTCTCCCTCCTATTCATGGAGCCAGAAAAAGTCAGACATATGATCATCCAGAACTATGGAGGAGTGCGCATCGATGGAACCAATGCCACTATCATCGGTAACAATGATGGCCAGTTTTTAGCGGACCGCAACGGTATCGCACGCGTCTGGATGGATCATGCACTTTGGCCGCTGATGACTACGAAACTCTATATAGACCAAACAGGAGATATCGGGATCTTACATCAACAGGTTCCTTATTTTAAAGATGGCCAGACCATGCGGGGAACCGCAGTTGATGACTTGTGGAAGCCAGAAAACGGGAATCACCAGATGACAGAATCTCAAAAGATCTACACTGGAAGTATCTTAGAACATCTGCTGATTCAGCAGCTTACGACATTCTATGAAGTAGGAGAACATAATATCTACCGGCTTCGGGGAGCGGACTGGAATGATGCTCTGGATATGGCTTCTGAACGCGGAGAAAGCGTTGCTTTTACCTGTGCCTACGCTGGCAATCTGCTGGACTTAGCTGCTATGATTCGCCTGCTCGATCACAGTTCTTCCACACACACCACAGAACTTTTGGAAGAGATCTCACTTCTCTTAGAGGATGACTTAGAGATTTTTGACGATATCAAGCGCAAACACCATCTGCTACAAAGCTATACGGATGTGTGCCGCCATACCATCAGCGGCAGGCGCAGACGGTTCTCTCTCTCCTCTCTCGCCGTTCATCTGGTTCAAAAAGCCAACTGGCTGATGGAATATCTGCGTACCCATGAATGGATAGATCTCTCCGCAGAGGAAGGGTGGTATAACAGTTACTACGACAACCATGGAAATGCAGTGGACGGACTTTATCAGGATCAGGTGCGTATGATGCTTACCGGCCAAGTGTTTGCCATCCGAAGCGGAGTTGCCAAAGATACACAGATTCAAAAGATTGTCAAAAGTGCCGATCACTATCTGTATCAGAGAGAAGTCGGCGGCTACCGCCTGAACACAGATTTTAACGAACTGAAGTTCGATATGGGACGAATGTTTGGATTTGCCTATGGAGAAAAAGAAAATGGAGCTGTCTTTTCTCATATGACCGTGATGTACGCCAATGCCCTGTATCGCCGGGGATATGTAAGAGAAGGCTGGAAGGCACTGAAAACACTTGCAGACACTGCGTTGGATTTTGACACGAGTCATATCTATCCCGGCATTCCGGAATATTTCCGCTTAGATGGCCGGGGGATGTATCAGTATCTGACCGGTGCGGCCAGTTGGTATATGATGACGATGATTACGGAAGTCTTTGGTGTTCATGGAGAAGCAGGAGATCTTGTACTGTATCCCAAGCTTTTGTCTGAGCAGTTTGATGCAAAAAGGACGGCCTCGATTACCACTTCTTTTGCTGATAAACAGTTTACGATTCTCTATCATAATCCAGAAGGCAAAGATTTTGGTTCCTATGTAATACACTCTGCGTTCTGCGAAGAAGAGGATTTGACTGTACATGAGGATTCTTTCCTTGTCATTCCCCGCAGCACCATCGCTTCCTGGCCTGAAAAGACTTATCGCATCACCATCTGTTTAATGTAAAATTAAGAAAGGATTAACATACGTTTATGAACTATGGATATTTTGATGACAACAGACGGGAATATGTAATTCAAAAACCAGATACCCCTTCCCCATGGGTGAATTATCTAGGTTCTCCTAAATATGGCGCCATTATCTCCAATAATGCAGGTGGCTACAGCTTTGCTGAATCCGGAGCCAACGGTCGTATACTTCGTTACATATTTAACAATTTTGATCAGCCTGGCCGCTATCTCTATCTCCGCGACCTGGATTCCAAAGATTACTGGTCTGCTTCCTGGCAGCCTGTAGGCAAAGACCTCAACGACTATCAAAGCACCTGTCGTCATGGGATGGGCTATACTCATATCACCGCAGACTATGCTCAAATTCATTCTAAAGCTACCTATTATGTACCTTTGGGAAAATCCTATGAGGTATGGGCGCTCTCTGTAAGCAATCAGTCCGGACAGACCAGAGAACTTACGCTGACCGGCTATGCGGAATTTACCAATCACAGCAACTATGAACAGGATCAGGTGAATCTGCAGTATTCTCTGTTTATCACCAGAACCTTGTATGAGAACAATTGTATCATACAGCAGATCCATGGCAATCTGGATGCTCTTTCAAAAGATGAACAGGTGGATGAAAAGACAGTCTCAGAGCGCTTTTTTGGATTAGCAGGTGCCAAAACAACCTCTTACTGCGGAGATAAGAAACAATTTCTGGGAAACTACCATACCTATAAAAACCCCGCAGGAGTCCTGTCCGGAGATCTGGGCAATGTGACCAGCTACAATGAAAATTCCTGCGGCGCATTATCCTGCACATTGACCTTAGCACCAAAGGAAACAAAAACAGTGGTATTTTTGCTGGGAATCGGCGGTTCTTCAAAAGCACAGACACACCTTGACAGTTACAAAGATCCGATGAAAAAGGTGGAAGAAGAACTGAAAGAACTAAAAACCTACTGGTATGAAAAAATGGACCATTTTAAAGTACAGACACCCTGTCCTGAATTTAATACCATGCTCAACACCTGGAATGCCTACAACTGTTTTATCACGTTTATCTGGTCGCGTGCCGCTTCTTTGATCTACTGTGGCCTTCGCAACGGATACGGATACCGCGACACCGTACAGGATATTCAGGGAATCATCCATCTGGCTCCTGAGATGGCTGTGGAAAAGATCCGGTTTATGCTGTCTGCACAGGTCAGTAACGGAGGAGGGCTGCCGCTTGTCAAGTTCACTCACCATCCAGGCCATGAGAATACCCCTGACGACCCTTCCTACCGGCAGGAGACGGGACATCCAGCCTACCGCGCGGATGACGCCTTATGGCTTTTCCCCACGGTCTACAAATACATTGCAGAGACCGGAGATACGGACTTTTTAGATGAATGTATCCCCTTCGCAGACAAAGGAGAAGATAGCGTCTATGAACATCTTAAACGGGCGATTACTTTCTCTCTGGAGCATCTCGGCCCACATGGTATGCCGGCAGGGCTGCATGCAGACTGGAATGACTGCCTGCGGCTGGGCGCCAAAGGTGAGTCCACATTTGTCGCTTTTCAGTTTTATTATGCATTGTCCATCTTAATCCATTTTGCAGAACACAAAAAGGATCAGAAATACCGGGACTATCTAGCCGATAAACAGGTCAGCCTTGGCTCCATCATCCAAAAATTGTGCTGGAATAAAGATCGCTTTATCCGGGGTTATACAGAAAAAGGCGAGCGAATCGGCGCCCGCTCTGACGCCGAAGCATCTCTATGGCTCAATCCTCAGAGTTGGGCTGTGATCAGCGGATTCGCAGACAAAGAACAGTCAGAACTGGCACTTTCCAATGTCTATGAGAAATTAAATACCGAGTATGGTGCTTTGCTGATGGACCCACCCTATCATGCCCACGCCTTTGATGGTGCACTTGCTGTAATCTACAACCAGGGGACCAAAGAAAATGCAGGGATCTTCTCTCAATCCCAGGGCTGGCTGATCCTGGCAGAAGCTCTCTCAGGACATGGAGAACGTGCGTTCACCTATTTTATGGAACATGCTCCGGCAGCCCAAAATGACCGGGCGGAGATCAGGAGTCTGGAACCTTATTGCTATGGTCAGTTTACGGAAGGACGCGCAAGCCAGCATCAGGGTCGTTCCCATGTTCACTGGCTGACGGGGACTGCTTCCACTATGATGGTCGGATGTGTAGAAGGAATCTTAGGGATTCGTCCTGATCTGGACGGCATCAGGCTCTCCCCTTCCATCCCAAAAGCCTGGAAGCATCTTACGATCGAGAAAACATTTCGTCAAAAACATCTGTATATACAGATCGACAATCCCCATGGAAGGGAAAGTGGCTGTGAGCGACTGACACTCAATGGGCAGACACTTCCAGACAACTATATCCCGGCTTCGCTTTTAGAAGAGACTAATCAAATACAAATCCTTCTCTAAAAAAGACCACTTTTCTTAATATAAAGGCGCAACCACTATGTGATTGCGTCCTCTTTTTCAATATCCCACTGTATCATATGGTTCAAATCCCGATATTTCTTTGGAGTCATACCAACCATCTCCCGGAACTGCTGTATAAAATGACTTTGTGAAGAAAAAGACAAACGATTGGAAATCATAATCATAGAATAATCACTGTAGCGCAGCAGATTTTTTGCCATATCAATCTTTTGTCCGCGAATATAGGCACTGACCGAATCCCCGGTCTCTTTCTTAAACAAACGGGAAAGGTAACTGGCAGACACGCCCAGCGCATCTGCAATATCCTCCACGGTAATACGTTCTTTAATATGAGAATAGATATATTCTTTACAAAGATTAATATGTTTGGAATTGGTGTCGCTTCTGCAGACCTTACGCATCTTTTCTGTATAGTCTAAGACCATCTCATCATGCAGATTCCGCACACCCTGTACCGTATGGATATCATCTAGTCTCTGAATATAAAAATCGCTCATCCGAAAAGCCTGTTCTAGTTCCATACCTTTTTGTTTACACAGACGAGTGATCATCGCTGTGGTGATGACAAAATGATATTTGAGGTTCGTAACAGAATTGCGGGACAAAACACCCACACCCTCACTGTCCAAAAACCGCTCCTGTTCACAGTTTTTCTTAACAGACTCTATATCTCCGCTGGTCACTGCCTGATAAAACAAAAACTCCTCTGTTGGTTGTCTGTGTTCCATCTCATCTATATCATCTTCTGCCTCCAGAAGAAGCCATTCATCCTGATAGCCCATAGATCCCCCTCCTTTTGTCCGCTGTCCCTACAGTATGGTTGCAAAATGTCGATTACAGCTTTACTTTACGACATATTTTTTGCTTGTGCAAGACGTTTTTTCTCCTTGAACCGCAATTTCTGTCTCAACCCAAAATCCCCTCGTCCTCTTGTATACTTTTTCAGATTTTCTTAAGAAATCTTTGCTTTTTCTGCTATTGTTTTCGTAAATTACATATGCTATCATTAGCAAAGATTTTAAGATATCTTTTGGAGGAAGCTATCATGAAAAAGTACACTGCATTTTTAAAAGACTACCCTCATGCATGGACGATCTTGTATTTCGCAGTCTACATCACCTGGTTTGTCTGGCTGGAAAGCCGTTCCAAGCTGCCTTACCATGTGATCCATTTTCCGCTGGATGATTATATTCCGTTTTGTGAATATTTTATTATTCCTTACTTTTTATGGTTTGTCTATATTGCGGCGGTCTTTCTCTGGCTTTTTTTTAAAGACCGGAAAGGTTTTTACCGCTATATTATCTTTTTATATACGGGAATGACGCTGTTTCTTGTGGTGTCCACTTTCTATCCCAACGGGCACCTGCTGCGCCCGATGGAATTTGAGCGAGATAATCTCTTTATCCGGATGGTCTGCTTTTTGTATATGGCGGATACTTCCACCAATATCCTGCCAAGCATCCATGTATTTAATTCCATCGCAGCGCATATGGCGGTGCTGCATCTGCCGGAATCTCCATACAAAAAGTGGACCGTCCGATGTTCACGTACCCTGTACGTATCCATCATCCTGTCCACTATGTTTTTAAAGCAACATTCCTGTGTGGATGTGATTCTTGGCATCGCGCTTGGCGCTTGTATGAATCAGCTGGTCTATGAATCTGACTCCTTAGTTAAAGCCCATGACTTTGTTGGCAAGCTTGTAAGCAATCACCGATACTTGTCTCCCGCCTTTTCCAGGAAGATTCATGGCCCGGCCAAAGATGCCGAAATATAATCTGTAAAAAAGACCTGCGTCCCTTTTCTTAAGGTACTGCCAAAGGTCTTTTTTCTTTTGCAGACTTTCGGGTGTACCGGACCGGATCAGCATGATGGAGGAGACGGTCATCATGATGTCCAGATAGCTGATCATATATTTGCGCAGCTTGGGATTCTGGATGCTCTTCATATCATACTGGTCGATCATAATCTTATTGACTTTAATCTGCTGATCTACCCGGCCAATCATCACCTGCTCATTCACAGACTGGTCAGAACGACCGATAAAGTACCGATACAGATCAATATCCATATAGTAGAGTGTCCGTACATACGGCAGCGGATAGTAGACAAAGATATTGTCTACATAGAACGTGTGTTCTGGTAGTTCCAGTCCGCAGTTCTTAAGCATCCTCGTGCGGTAGATCACGGAATGCATCAGGATATACTGCCCCAGGCGAAAACGCTTGACATCACTCCAGGTAAAGACCTGATCCTGGGGAAATGCCGATGTATAGCGGATGCTTTTTTTGCGCTTTGCTCCTTGTTTCTCATAGACATAATTGCAGATCATCATATCCACGGCTTCCCCTTCGTGTACCAGCTCTGCAAGCTTTTCGAGCACCTTCTGATAACTCTCGGCATCCAGCCAGTCATCACTGTCCACCACTTTGAAATACAGCCCTGTCGCATTTCTCAATCCTGTGTTGACAGCCTCTCCATGACCTCCGTTCTCCTGGTGCACTGCTTTTACAATCCCTGGATATTTCGCCGCATATTCGTCCGCAATCTCGGCAGTCCTGTCTTTGGTGGAGCCATCATCCACAATGATGATCTCCACATCCTCACCGCCCGGAAGCAGTGTCTCAATACAATGTCTCATATAGTCTTCCGAATTGTAGCATGGTACTGCTATTGATAATAATTTCATGTTGCACCTCTTTTTTATCCTGTCAGTCTCTCACTCTTACACTTTTTGGCCACGGAGCGCCGGAGTCAGCAGCTCTTTTTTAGTTCGTCCGTCAGTTTCAGCGCCTTTAATACCATGGCATCGATGTTGTAGTATTTATACTCAGCCAGGCGTCCCAGCAGATGTACGTTAGGGATTTCACAAAGGAGCTTCTGATACTTCTCATACAGCTTCTGGTTCTCCTCGTTGGCGATGGAATAATATGGGATCTCTCCTTTGGCGCCAGTGTAGGCAAATGGATACTCCCGCACAATCGTCGTTCCTTCCGCTTTTTGGCCAGTCAGGTATTTAAATTCTGTGATGCGGGTAAAATCCTCGCTCACTGTATAGTTTACCACACTGTGTCCCTGATAATCCTCCTGATCCAGATATTCAAAATCAAAATTCAGGGAACGATAGGGAAGTCTTCCAAAACGGCAGTCAAACAGTTCATCCAAAGGTCCTGTATAGATCACCGCTCCTGTAAAAGCCTCCCCTTGATAGAACACTTGTTCTTTTGCGAAAGAGAGTCTCGTGCGGGCATCCACGCCAGTCTCCACGGTGATCCCTGGATGATCAAGCATCGCTTCAAACATGGCCGTATAGCCATCTAAGGGCATCCCCTGATAGGGTTCCTGGAAATACCGATTATCATAGGAGATCAGTACTGGCACTCTAGCGGTCACTGCCGGGTCGATCTCCTCTGGCTTCTGACCCCATTGTTTCATGGTATAGTGCAAAAAGATATTTTCATATACATAATCTGCGATCTGCTGAATATCCGGGTCCTTATGCTCCCGGAGTTTTAAGATCGGCACCCGGCTCTCCATCCCAAAAGCCTCCACCAGCTTTTTCTCCAGCTCATCTGCTTTCTCTTTGTCATACACCATATGGAGGGTATTTAAGTTAAAAGGTACGGGGATCAAAGTGCCATGCACATTGGCTACTACTTCATGTCCAAATGCATACCACTTGGTAAAACGGGACAGATAGTCATAAGCTCTTGGCTCTCTGGTATGGAAAATATGCGGGCCATACTTGTGAATCAAGATCCCATGCTCATCTTTCTCATCATAGCAGTTGCCGCCAATATGGTCTCTTTGCTCCAACACAAGTACCTTTTTTCCTGCCTCTGCCAACTCTCTTGCCGCCACACATCCTGCGACACCAGCTCCAATTATCACACTGTCAAACATGTTCTCTTACCTTTCTTCATATTTTTCCTGCCCCAGCACAATATCCATATACCGCGCATAGGCGGCAAAGGCAGCCGGGATCGGATATTTTTCCTCTGTTTCTTTTGCATCTATGAAAAACATGCCCTCTTTTTGAGAGTCCATGTCATCCATCTCCTCTAAACTGACCACATAGCCAATCATCTGCCATTCCACATGGCTGAAAATATGCTTGGCATCCGCCAAAGGCTGAATCCTAAGAGGGGCAAATCCCCACGCTTTTAACTGCGACAGGATCTCTTCTTCCCCAAGATGCCCTTCGATATTGGGAAGTTCATAAAGGCCCGCCAAAAGTCCTTTCTTCGGACGCTTTCTTATGGCTACCCGCTCTCCTTCCCGCAGGACAAGCACGGTCCTTTTTTCCAGCCGGCGCTCCTTCTTTCCTTTCTTTTTCGGAAGTTCCTCCACTAGTCCCTTCTGGTATGCCTGACAGGTAAAGGAAAGGGGACATTCGCTGCATCTTGCCTTTCCATTGGGCACACAGACCGTAGCTCCAAGCTCCATCAGTGCCTGGTTAAAATCTCCTGCCCGATCAGCTGGTATGATCTTTTGTACTTCTTCTTCCATGGCGGTCTTAACAGACTGTTTTAAGATATCTTCATAGCTGGCCTTGACCCGTGACACCACCCGCAGCACATTTCCATCCACTGCCGGCACGCGAAGCCCAAAAGCAATGGAGCCGATGGCGCCAGCCGTATAGTGACCGATCCCTGGCAGTAGCAAAAGCTTTTTATAGTCTTCCGGAAACTGCCCCTTGTACTCTTCCATCAGCATCTGTGCGGCCTTTTGCATATTGCGGACCCGATTATAGTATCCCAAGCCTTCCCACAGCTTTAAAAGCTCATCCTCCGGGCACTTGGCAAGCGCTGCCACATCCGGCAGTGCCTTTAAAAATCTCTCAAAATAAGGCTTGACTGCCTCCACCCTCGTCTGCTGCAGCATAATCTCCGATACCCAGATCCGATAGGGGCTTCGGTTCTCCCTCCAGGGCAGCACACGCGCATGTCCATCATACCATGAAAGCAACGGTTTTACAATCTGTTCCAACATTTGTTGCACCTCTGTCTTTTGTTGCGCTTTTCCATTTTTCTAATAGTATACCACATTTTCCTATTTTACAACAACTCCTTGATTTTCCTGTGCATTTCCAATAAAATGATGACAGGGTCAAAAGGTCAAAAATCCGATGCAAGCTCGCTTGCAAGAGAATTTTTAACCTTGGGACCCATGGCATCATTATCAAAAGAAAGGAAGCATTTCCATGAAACCAGACAGCATCATCTTAGATATTGACGGAACTCTATGGAATTCCACCCCGATCGTAGCCAGAGCCTGGAACGAAGCCCTTAAGAGCAGGCCAGAGATCACCTATCGTTTCACCGCAGAAAAACTCACCAAACTCTTTGGCCATCCCATGACCACCATCGCTGATATGGTCTTTCCTGATCTCAGTGAGCAGGATCGCTATGCCCTGATCGACGACTGCTGCGAGCGAGAACATATGTTCTTATCTGCATCTACAGAAGATCTTCTCTACCCCGGCGTTGCCGACACCATCCCAAAGCTCAGTCAGACTTATCCGCTCTTTATCGTCAGCAACTGTCAGGCGGGCTACATAGAACTTTTCCTGGAAAAGACAGGACTTGCTCCCTACATCACCGACTTTGAGTGTCCCGGTAATACGGGTCTGGGCAAAGGTCCTAATATCCAGCTCGTGATGAAACGCAACGGCCTGAAAGCCCCCATCTATGTAGGAGATATCCCCAGCGATCAGGCGGCATCCAAAGAAGCAGGCATCCCCTTCTGCCATGCCACTTATGGTTTTGGAAAAGTAGAAACCCCGGACTGCACCATTGGCCAGTTTTGTAACTTGTTAACACTCTTTTCCTAAATACTTATGATAGATTTTTTCTGAGAAACTTTGAGCCGGAAATCCATCCTGGGGACTTCCGGCTCTTCCATTGATGTTCTTCTTAGTTTTTATCCAGATCTACGGTAATCTCATAGTAATCACATGGATGTGCAATCAGCCCTGTCACGCCTTCACCGGATACGATGGACATCTTCAGATGGGAAGCGAAGACAAAACTATTGTCATCTAAGATGACTTGTGTCATCTGCGTCGCCAGTTTCACACGCTCATTCACATCAAAAGTCTGGCTCATCTGCGCCTCCAACGCCTCCAGTTCATCGCTATGATATCCGCCGCGGTTCTTTGAAGATGCGTCTAAACAGTGCGTGGTAAAGAAAAACTCCGGATCTCCGGTGGGCGCCGTCACAAATGCGCTGGCATAGATATCCCACTCTCCGCTTTCAATAAAGTCCAGATGATTGGCGGTGCAGTTGACTTGGATATCGATCCCGATCTCTTTCATGGTGGCCTGCACACTCTCTGCTAAGAGCGGAAGTTCCTGACGGCTTGGATACGTCAACCAGCGAAGCGTCAGCTTCTGTCCGTCCTTATCCACATACCCGTCTCCATCTGTATCGCTCCATCCTGCTTCTGCCAGAAGTGCTTTAGAAGCCTCCAGATCAAAAGTCTCTGCTGTTACCGTATGATCTCCAAAAGTAAAGCTTGCCGGAAATGGTCCCACCGCAGGGCTGCCATTTCCATTCATCAGCACTTTGGTAAAATTTTCACGATCGATGGCGCCAGCGATCGCTTTCCGTACATTGGCATCCTGCAGAGCCTCTGTCTGATAGTTCATAGCGCCAAAAAAAGAGCGGGAGGTCTCGCAGGAGGAGATACTGTAAGGCGCGCTCTCAAACAGCGGCAGACTCGCATAGGGAAGCCCGTAAGCGCCGTCTAATTCTCCGGACTGCATCGCCATGGTCATGGTATCTCCGTCCGAGATCGTCTGGACATAGATGGTATCCAGATGCGGCATCCCATCCCAGTAATTCTCATTTTTCACCAGAGTCAGCCCTTTGTCTGTCTCCACCAGCGTTGCCCGGTACGGACCGGTTCCCGATACATTGCCGTCCTCTGCGATCCCTGCTTCCATATCGATGATGCATCCATAAGGCTCTGCCAGATAGTTCATCAGCGCCGGAACTGGTACTTCAGTCTTGATCGTCAGTTTCTGCCCTTCTGCAGTCACTTCCTGAATCTTCAGATCGCCTGCGGCACGCTCATGTACTTCCACCAGATGATCCAGACATTCTTTTACCGCCTGTGCATCCATGGCGCGTCCGCTGGTAAAGGCTACATCATCCCGCAGTGTAATCTCCCATGTTGTCTCATCTATATTGGTGTACTCGGTCGCCAGCCATGGCTCTGCTTCCATAGTGTCTGAATATTTAAAAAGTGTCTCACCGATCCCATAACGGATGCAGGCCCATCCGGAATATCCATTGTGAGGATTGACATCCGATTCATCATTTTCTGCATTGAAGGTCGTATCGCCATAGTAGAATACTTTCCCGCCTTCTGATGTCGGATCTGCCTGTGAACCATCTTCAGAAGCCGCTTCTGGTGCTGGCACTGTGCCTTCGCCTTTGCAGCCTGTGAAAAGGCTTGTACTTACCATCATTATCAGCAACGACACACTTATTTTTTCCCATAATTGATTTCTCTTCATATTTCTGATTCCTTTCTTGCTATCTGGATTGGTCATTCTCTAAAAAACCGAATCCACCAGGACTTTAGTGTATTCTTCTCTTGGATGCCGGATCACTTCATCAGGCACCCCCTGCTCTACGATCTTTCCTTGATACATGACCAGCACCCGCTCACAGAGTGCCTGTACCAGCGCCAGGTCATGACAGATCAAAAGCAGCGAAAGGCCCTGTTCTCTCTGCAGTTTTCTTAAAAGCTCCACAATCTGCGCCTGAACGGTCACATCCAGCGCACTGGTTGCCTCATCGCAGATGATCAGCTGCGGATTGGGTGCAAGCGCTCTGGCAATCGCCGCCCGCTGGCACTGACCGCCGCTGACCTCATGCGGATAACGAGATGCGAACTTATGTTCTAGTTCCACCATATTTAAAAGCTCATACATCCGCTCTCTCGCCTGTGCCTTTTTCATCCCCTGATTTCGCATACTCTCCATGATGCCGTCTCCTAAGGTATGTCTGGGATCAAAAGAATCCTGCGGAGCCTGAAACACCATCTGAATCTTTTGATACAGCTCCCTCTCTTTTCGTCCTCTTAAGAACAGGGTCTCTTCGCCATCCAGCAACACACTTCCGCTATCCGGTGCCGCCAGATGTGTGATGATCTTTGCAGTTGTACTTTTCCCGCAGCCGCTCTCGCCCACCAGTCCCAGACATTCTCCTTTGTATACATCAAAGCTGATCTTATTTACCGCCATCAAAGGAACTTTATTCTTATAAAATGTTTTCTTCAGATCTTTTACTTCCAATAGTTTCTGCATCTTTTTACCCTTTATTGATATGAAGTACGGCACTCGTCAGCTTCTTGGTATATTCTTGCTTCGGATGGTACATGACCTCTTTTGTCTCTCCATATTCCACCAGTCTGCCCTGATACATAACCGCAATCTTATCCGCCATATATTCCGCCACACCGATATGATGCGTTACGATCACGATGCTCGTACCATAGCTCTCTCTCATCTTCATCATCTCTTTTACCACCTGAGCCTGAACCGTCACATCCAAAGCACTGGTTGGTTCGTCCGCAAACAGAAGATCCGGCTTTAACACCATGGCCATCATAATACCAACCCGCTGATTCATCCCTCCTGACAATTCAAATGGATAACTGTTTAAAATCCTCTCCCCATCCGGCATACGCATCTTGTCAAAAAGCTCCATCGCGCGCTTGCGCACTTCTTCCCGGCTCACCTTCTCATGCTGACAGACACTCTCATACAGCTGATCTTTGATACTCCGAATCGGGCAAAGCGACGCTTCTGTATTCTGAAAGATCATGCCCATAGCAGGCCCCCTCATCTTTTTCAGCTCGTCTTCCCTTGCATCCACCACATTGTTCCCTCTATAATAGATATCTCCTTTTGTCACCGCTCCGCCGCTGCCCAGAAGTCCCATAGCCGCCCTGAGCAGGGTACTTTTCCCACTCCCGGACTCTCCCACAATCCCCAGGATCTCACCCGCTTCAAGCTGAAAAGACACATCCCGTACGACTGCCCTTCCATGGTAGCTGATCTCTACATGCTGCATATCCAGTAATGGTGCCATAGATTCACCCCCTTCTCTGTCTGGGGTCTAGCAGATCACGCACCGTATCCCCGGCCAGATTAAAGATCATAACAGTCAAAAAGATCGCTGCACCAGGCGCTAAGATCACCCAGGGTGAAGTCTGGAGCATACTTCTCCCATTACTCATCATAGAACCCCATTCAGCGGTCGGCGGTGTTGCACCAAGTCCTAAAAAAGAAAGACCAGCGATCTCCATCATCATCGTTCCAATATCCAAAACAGCCGTCACGACCACTGGCCCAGCAATATTGGGAAGAATGTGTTTTAGGATCCTCTTAGAGATACTCGAACCAGACAGTTTTGCCGCTGCCATATACGGTGTGCTTTTAATCGTCATCACCTGGCTTCTGGCAATCCTTGCATACTTGGGCCAGGAGATACAGGCCAGAGCCACAACGGCATTCATAATGCCGCCTTTCATCACACTGGCCACAGCGATAGCAAATACCATACCCGGAAACGCTAAAAAGATATCCGACACTCTCATAAGAAAGGCATCCAGCTTTCCCCCATGATAGCCGCAGAGAATCCCCACAGCACTCCCAATCACTGTAATCATCACCACTAAAAGAAGTGCGGCAAATATCGTCGACTGAGAACCCATAAGCACACGAGACAGCATATCTCTTCCATATCGGTCAGTTCCTAAAAGGTGCCCGGCACCTGGCGGCAAAAGTGCACTTCCTAAATCCTGTTCATAGGGATCATATGGAGTTAAATATGGTGCAAAAATCGCTGTCAGTATCAGGAGCAGCACAAGCGTCCCAAAAAAGATCATCTTCTGCCTAGTATAATCCTTTGCGACTTTTTGTGTGCGTATCGTAATCTTCTGTTCTTCTGCCATCCTTTATATATCCTCCTGTCCCAGACGGATTCTTGGGTCCAGATAATGATAGATGATATCCGTAAACAGATTGACACACACATAGATGATCGCCATCCAGATCACATATACCTGGATCACCGGATAATCACGCATCGTAATGGCATCTACCGCCATCTTACCTACTCCGTCCCACATAAAAATAGACTCCACAATCGCTGTCCCGCCCAAAAGCGAGCCGATGGACAGCGCCAGAAGCGTCACAATCGTCAGCATAGACGCACGAAGCACACTGAAGTACAAGATCCTCTTCTCCCCGATTCCTCTCGCTCTGGCGCCCTGTACATAGTCTTTATTCAGCTCTTCCAACACCGTTGCCCGCACCTGTCTGGTATACTTAGACGCCATGGAAAGCGCAAGCGTCAAGGTCGGCAGAATCACACTTTTCCATCCCGCCGAATTACCCATGACCGGGAGCAGCTTAAGCTTTAGAGAAAAGAAATAGATCAAAAGCAGGGAGACAAAAAAATTTGGCAGAGAGTTGCCAATAAAACTTAAAAACCGTATACTATAATCAATGATCTTATTCTGCTTCACCGCTGACAGAATCCCCAATGGTATCGACAAGAACACCGTCAAAAGAATCGAAGTGACCGTCAGATAAATCGTCGCTGGCAGCTTTGACAAAAAAGTGTCAAACACCGGCTGCCCAGACACAAAAGATTCTCCCATATCGCCTTGAAGCACCTTAAAAAGCCACTGTACATACTGCTGCACAAGCGGCTTGTCCAGCCCAAGCTCCACACGTAACATCTCTTTTTCGTCTTCTGTCATCACGCCTCCGGTATTGCTCTCTATCACATCAATGACATCTGCAGTTCCTATATTAATAAGAAGAAATGACAGCAATGTGATCCCTAACAGAATGGGAATCAGCTGAAAAAGTCGCCTGGCTATATATGTTCTCATTCTTCTTCTCCTTTGTATCCAATATTTCGTTCCTCATTATGCAAAAAAACGGAAGGATATGCAAGCCCTTAGGGGGGATTTTTGTCCATTCCGTTTTATTATGCCTTTATTCCTTTTTGTTATAATCCTTCAGTCTCTTTTACTTTTTCTCTGCACAGATCAAAAAAAGCGGAGTTGCTGCTTCGTGAACCTTCTCCTCTTCATCCCACACAAAGTCTCCAACATCCGGAAGCACTTTTACAAGTTCCATATCCATCTCTGTCAATGCTTCTTCATCCCACTTTGGACGGTGCTCCTTAGACAGCGGGAGATTTTTGGCGATGTCTTCGAGACGCTGCGCCTGCTTGCTTCCGATCTTATCATGTACTGCCTCCGGGTAAAGCTCCCGATATCTCTTGTGGGCCGCCTCGTGCCGCACCTTTTGTTCTTCATCAAACAGATACAGATACCAGTTCGCATCAAAGTAGACCATGCGGCCTCCCTTTGCCAGCACACGTTTCCATTCCTTCAGTGTCTCAAAAGGCTCCTCTACATTCCACAATACATTCCTCGATACGACCAGATCAAAACTCTCGTCCGGAAATGGCAGCGCCGCCCCATCATATGGAAGAAATGCCACTTCTGCCCCATATGCATCTGCATTTTCTCCTGCACAGGCAAGCATCTCTTCTGTCACATCCACTGCACTCACCTGATGGCCTGCCAGTGCCAGATTGATCGCAAAAAACCCAGGACCAGTCCCCACATCCAGAATCTTCAGACACTTCTTTTTGGGTGCATATTTTAAGATTAACTGTCTCCATGCCTCTTTTTTCCAGTTGTTCAACTCCTCTATATTCTGTCTCGAATAACTGCTCGAACGGACTCCCCAGTAAGAGCGAAGCCCGTCCAAAAGATTCTCTGTCTGGTGTCCTTCTGCTTCCAGATTATACTCCATCTTGCCTCTTCCTCCTGCTCTTGAATCTCTATGGCTTAACCATACCATACAAAAACAAGCTTCACAAGCCGGGGTGGGGGATACCTTTTCTCATTCCTTTTCTTTATATGATTATTCTATATTGGAATATCCATTTTAACAAAAAGAAACATAAAAAGCCGCCTTATGGCAGCTCTTTACGATTTGATAGAATATTTATATGATTTTATATGGGAACATTTTTTATTCTGTTATCAGTCTATCAGACTGTAGCTGCTCCTGCAAGCCGGGGTGGGGGATTTTTTGCTATTCTATTTTGGAATATCAGAATCTCTCTGTCACGATAAGCGTGCTTTTACAAATTCAATATACTGCCCAGCTAATTCACCAAGGCTTTCTTCTTTTCTTACAATATATCCAAAGACCACGGATTCTTCTTCGTAGAGCGAAAATCCAGGATATTTCTGAGATCTTTCCTCTGCACCCAGGTAAGCTCCACTTATATTTCCAAGATCTGTGTGCTGAAGCAGTTCATTCATCACATAATCACTGTTTGTGATCACCGCCACCTGTGCATCGAGGGACCCTCCCTGTCTTGCCCGAAAGATATCCCAATAGTGATCCAGTGTAAATTCATCTTCATAGCACTGCACCAGGCGCACTTTTTCCATCGGGATCTCTTTTACAGACGCTTTTTGTCCGAGAGGGTTCTGCCTGCCAAAATACAGCATGGCCCGGACCTTCTTTAATTCTACAAATCTTAGATGATTTCGTTCTAATCTGTATTGAAAGGGCAGCATCTGTTCCTCCATCACATGAACAAATCCCACATCCGAGCGTCCGTCTGCACACCTCTTGATGACATCTTCCGTACTGGCAGTAATAATATGAAAGCTTGCATCCTGCTCTTGATGTTCTTTATAAAATGCGGTAAAACATACTGCCATCCACGAGCTTGGATTGCAGGCGACCAGAAGTTCTTCTTCTGCATCTATTTTGGCAGAAGCCGCAAGCTGGTTGATATGGTCGAGCACTTTGCAGGCATATTCGTAGACATGTTTTCCTCTCTTTGTCAGGCAGGTTCCCCGGTTCTTGCGCTCAAACAGTGAAAAGCCAAGCTCTGCCTCCAAGGAGCGTATGGTCTTGCTGATATTAGGCTGTGTTGTATATAAGACATCTGCTGCCCTGCTAAAAGACTGTAGCTCTGCACACACCACCAGATACTGCAGTTGTTTTGTCTCAATCATAAATGCCGCTTCTCCATTATGCGGATTCTGCTGCCCATTCAGACACTGTGCTTTTCTTTATCGCACTGACCAAAAACATAGGCGTAGAAGCATAATTCACCTGTTCCGTCCGATCCCAGACCCGTCTCCAGACCTGCTCATCTACCTGAATCTGTCCTTCAGTATATTTTTTCAACATCCGAACATCCCATGTAGGACGCATAATACGACTCATGGGAACCTGCCTGGCAATCTCTTCCATTGCGTCAATATTGGTACAAGTGTAGTGATCTTCCAGATCCATAGCCTCGACCCTCTCCCGATCTGCTTCATATCCTTTTCGTTTTTCCTCATTGAACAAATGGTGATACCAATTGGCATCAAAGTTTAAAAGTCTACCCCCTTCTCTCAGGACGCGCATCCACTCCGCGTATGCTTTTTGAGGTTTTTCCAAAGTCCATGTCAGGTTGCGGGAAATAACCACGTCAAACATCCCATCTGGAAAATCCAGATTCTGTGCATCCATTTGATAAAAATGAATCCGTTTTGCCAATTCCCCTGCATTTTCTCTTGCCTGCTCCAACATCGCTTCTGTGTAGTCCACCGCCGTCACATCATATCCTTGTCTGGCAAAAAGGATCGCAAAAAAACCAGGCCCCGTCCCAATATCCAGGATCTTCAGAGTCCTTTCCTTTGGCAGATGCTTTTGAATCTCCTGAAACCATATCTGATCCTGTCCCGTAGCAAACTCATGCTGATTCACCTGTGAATAACTTTCTGCTCTTTTTTCCCAATACTGTTCAATCTGCGCCAGCAACATCACGATTACCCCCATCTGTCATCATTTAACCAGTCACCTTGACTACTAAAATTATAATGAGGAACCTTTGCCAGCACAAGCCGGGGTGGGGGATATTTTCATATAGTAACTATTACCTCCTGAATATCTTACGTATTTTCTCCTCTGTCTTCCCCATCATGTCCTCTGTCACACCTGCACGTTTCAGATATTCGTATTCATCCCATGTCCCTTTGCCGTGGGGCACCAGGTATGCTCCTGCATCGCTTCCAATCCCGATCAAAGCCCCCTTTGCGGCTGCTTTTGACACTCTCTCCATCTGTCCTTTCAGATTCTTCTGTACCTCTTCATCCGGAAATCTCCCACATCCCAAGAGATTTCCCACTGGTGCAATCGTGGGCATCCAGGGTGTCCCTTTTTCTGCTAAGAGACTAAGCGTCTCCTCTTCCATAAAAAACCCATGCTCTAAGCTGTCCACGCCTGCTTCCAGGGTCAGGTAACATGTCCGGTCCCCATTGCAGTGTGCCATCACTGCCATCCCGGCGTCATGTGCAATCGCAATCATATCTTTGATCTCTTCTTTTGTAAGCCCCTCCTCAGAGAGTGTCCCCGCATGCCCAAAGTCCAGGATTCCGCTGACCATAATCTTGATAAAGTCTGCGCCTTCCTCTTTTGCCCTTATGACCAGCTCCCGATACTCTTTCCAGTCCTCAAAATAATGCCCCACAATCCCGCCGTAATGCCCTCTCTTATGAATGGCAAAAACTGGTGTTCGATATGTAATTCCATACTCCGGTGCCAATATTTTCGCAAGCTTCGACACCTCTTTTGCATCTCCCCCATCCCTCACAAACAGCACATCTGCATCCTTACACTCCTTAAGGTGCCTCCTTACCGCTTCTTCACACACGTGATCCTGATGAAGCGCGACGGCTGCCTTATAATTCACTCCATCCATAATCATATGTGCATGACATTCCCCGATCATCTTCTGTCACCTCGCATCCTTTTTCTTCAAAGTGTACCACCTTTCCTCCCAAATGTAAAATCATGGATACATAGAATAATCCGCCGTCCGCTCATAAGCCTCCGCACTGGGATCTTTCATCAGATAGATCCGACGCCACTCTTTTGTCTCATCATCTCTGGCCGCCTCTGTCTGATTCTGATAGAGAAAATTGGTGATCTGATAGCAGTCAATCCAGATCTGATTATTTCCGTCCTTCTGAGACTCATCAAAGATAATCTCCATCCCAAAATGCAGATGCGTCTGGTCAATATTATTGGTATCTTCCGTCGTACTGTATCCGGTATGTCCCATATATCCGATCACATCCCCCGCCAGTACCACCGAACCCTCTTTTAACTCCGGCTGATAGGGAAAGCCCTGACGCAGATGCGCATAATAATAGTAGCGTTTGTGATCAAAACTACGGATGCCAATCCGCCAGCCCCCATACTGATTCCATCCAAGAGCTTCGATATAGCCGGATTCCACTGCTACAATCGGGGTGCCAACCTGCCCTAACATATCGTGTCCCAAGTGATTGCGTTTATAGCCGTAGCTTCTGGAAGCCCCAAAATCGTCATAGTCCTGGTAGGGAAATCCTTTGGCGATGGGGCTGAAGGCTTTGAGACCATACCGCTTCTCCCACCTTTTTCGTCCCTCTTCTCCCTCCACCGGCACTTCGATCTCATACTCGCCTACCATGCCTCCTAAGACCGCTGTGTATGCTTCCTGATAATAGGAGAAATATTCCAACTCTTTCGTAAGTTCTGTAAGTGTCTTGCCCTGGCCGATCTGCTCCTGCAAATCTTCCATGCACTTGCAGACCGTCCGGTCATTTTCAAAATTTCCTCCAGTGTGGGCCGCAGTCCAGGCCAGAAGGTCGATCCATCCCAGATGGTATTCTGTCCCATAGGTATCCCTGTCGTGCTCATAGGCCTGTATCATGGCAAATTTAGAGACCTTAAAATCCACCCATTTAATATAGTCTTTGGTCTTCTCTGTCTCCTTAGGTTCTTCCTCTGTGCTTTTTTCCTCTGTCTGGTCCAGAGTTTTCTCTTCTTCAGGAGCTTCCTTTGGCTCCTCTGTAGTATTTTCTGCCATAGCAGCCTCCAAACGGTCCTTTTGAATGGACCAGTAGGACATACTGGCAAAGACCAAAAGTATCAGGATATTTACTAATAAAATACGACGCAACTTGCAATTTTTCCTCTGAACTGTTATTATCCAGTCTATGAATCAGGCTTTTATTTCATGACGGTCGATTTTTCTCTTGCTTTGTCAGTCGATTTTATTTGACACGCTTCTCAATCTATGATAGGCTTAGTCCATGCGAT
Organism: uncultured Lachnospiraceae bacterium; assembly: GCA_910585995.1. Taxonomy (GTDB): domain Bacteria; phylum Bacillota; class Clostridia; order Lachnospirales; family Lachnospiraceae; genus Hominiventricola. Next base: position 56,289 of record CAJUGG010000076.1, on the reverse strand, counting down.
AAAATGCATGCATATATAGAAGGAGGTACCCCAATGAACAAAGGTACAGTTAAATGGTTCAACAACCAGAAAGGATACGGATTCATTTCTGACGAAGAAGGCAATGATGTATTTGTCCACTACTCAGGCCTGAACATGGAGGGTTTTAAATCTCTCGAAGAAGGTCAGGCAGTTGAATTCGAAGTTGTGAATGGTGCAAAAGGACCACAGGCTACAAATGTAACAAAACTCTAATTTGAACATTTTAATAGATTCTTATATTAAAATAGATATAAGTACCAAAACTTCTTATATATTTTTGAATTGAGAATTTTGCCAAATGCAAGAATGGAAATAAAAGGACTGCCGCGTTCTGCGACAGTCCTTTTATTCTGTTCTTACTCTGTTCCCAGATAGTTTCCAATCCCGTCTGCCATCCCCTCTGCCATCAGATACTGATAATCCTCTGATGCCATATTTTGGTCCTCTGTGGGATTGGTCATATACCCCATCTCAATAATCGTGGTGGGAACACTCGCCCAGTTAATCCCGCTCATAGAATCCGTCTCCCACACATACTGCTTTTTCGCTCCCGTCTTCTCCACAAAAGCATCCAGTACACAATCTGCCAACGCACGGCTCTCTCCATGCAGTCCTCCATTGTATGGATTGGACGAAGTCTGACAAATCGTCATAGCCCCATTGACACTCGTATCCTCCGAACCATTGGCATGAATCCGGATAAACGCATCTGCCCCTGCTTCATTCGCCACAGCGGCACGCTCCGCATTGCTGATATTCACATCATGAGAAGTCCGCACCATGATCACCTCATACCCGCGCTGAACTAAGATTTCCTCCAACTTCTGCGCCACCTGAAGCGTCAGCTCATACTCTTTTAACCCAGAAGTCGCTCCCGACGTCCCTCCAGCCACTTTCGCTTTGGTCTGCGTCGCCCCTGGTCCCACAGGTTCTTTTTCCGAATTTCCCTTCTGCTGATGCCCGGCATCAATCACCACCAGATAACCTGTCCCATCTGCAGCAGATGCTGCATCAGAACGCTCAGGCTTTACTTTCAGATATTCACTCTTCACATAATACGCCTGTCCCTCAATCACAATGGTACTCCACTCCCCATCATCCGCCACCCGCTCTGCCGTCTGACGCACGCCTAACACCTGATAGACCTCCGAATCCGTATCAGGAGCTGTACGCACATTCACACGAGAAGTCGCATAGACCGTCTCCGTCTCGGCATCCTCAGGAATCACCTCCTGCACGGACTCTTCCTCCTCCAAGACATCTCCCTCTTGTCCTTCCTCCGCGTCCAGATCTTCTGTTCCTTGTTGATCCGCATCCTCTTTTTCTTCTTCTATCTCTTCCTCTTCTGTCTCTGATCCTTCAGAAACCTCCGCTTCCTGAGCCACAGACTCTTCCATATTCACATCGCTGCCGCAGGCTCCTGCACCAAAGACCACTGCTATCGCCATCCACAGAACCATCCATTTCCTCATAAAACTCCTCCGTTCTCTCAGTATATAAATAATGAAAACCTATTGTCATATACGATAGAATCCGCGCTTCGCGAGTCTTCTATTGTCATAAATAAAAGCGCTCAGACTAGCATCTTGCTGCTGCCATGAACGCTGTTGTTGTTAGTCGAGGTACGGCATCCGCTTGCGCGCTTGCGAACCACCGCCCCCATTTCAAGTCTCCAAAACCTTCCACCTCCCATCCCGAAAATGAAAAGTTCCAGTAGAACTTCTATACATCTAACTATAGCAGAAAAATGTGTCCAAAATATGGGAAATCCCTAAACAAACCATAAAATCATAAGAAAATTCTTTATAATTCCTTCATCATCCCCCAACACCTATTTTGCCAGTTCCCTAAGCTCCTGCAAAAGCTCCAGATCTGACTGCTGCACCCGGATATTAGACATCATCATCTCCTCCCCAGGCCTCGTCACCCGGATCTCAATCACCGTCCCCTCCTCAATCCCCTTCCCAAATACCGCACGCAAAAAAGCTACAAATTTCGGATGGTTCTCCGTAAAACGATTCTTCGCCCCCATAATCTTCATAATCGACGCCGGATTCATAAAATGTCCTCCTATTGAAGTTCCGCATCCGTCCAGAAAATGCCCCTTTATCTGTAATAACATTTGTTCGCTCGCTCTCAAATGTCATTACGGGCATTTTTCAAACAGATGCTGTTTTAGAGTTCAGCATCCGCCCAGCAGATGCTGTTTTATTCCTTCCTATTATATATCCTGTTCCCCCTCTTATCAAGTCCCCGATCTTCCTCAATTCCTTCAGTCACTCCTCATTCCCTCACAACTTAGATCATGGCTAATTAGAGGCTGTCAAGAAATATTTGCGAAATAGCAAAAACCCTGATATAATGGGTACAAACGCCCATCCAGGGCAAAAAGGATATGGAAGAATGTCTAAATATACTTTAAAGGCAGCCATTAAATACAGGGATAATTTGAGAGAATTTAGTAATATATCTCAAGCTGAGAATTATTTTATTGCACATAAAGATTCTTTGCTGAACAGGCTGAGATCTGCCAGCACACAAAGCTCTGTATTTTTTCCTGACTATACAGTTGAAAGCCTGAAAAGGATAGAACAATGGTATTTTGATCTGTATGAGGAAAATGCATTCGGCAAAATCGGATTGTCGCAAAAAGAATTTGAATGTATGATGTCTGTTTATTGGGGTGAAGTCATCATAAAAAATCATGGAGATGCAAAATGGATAGTTGAAGAATATCCTTTTGTACAAGGAAAATATGAACTCCTTGTAAATAAAGGACTTATCAATGTATCCATAGGCGAACATTTTTGCGACTTATACAAAAGACCAAACAACAAACGAAAGAATATATTGTTCAGAGAGTACAACAAGTATTTCACAGCCAATTTATAGTCTGAAAGGAAGAATATAAAAATGCCGGAATTACGCAGTATCCCACTCACTCACCAGGAAGGCGTGTATGGTGTCGTTGACTTCAACGGAGATATTGACGATGACAACGTTATTTCCTTTGACTATGACGCACAGTATCAAATGCTCACCTATGATATTCCTGTCGGAAAGGACTGGCGCGGAATGACGTTGTACAATGTGCCGGAGGATGATCTCATCCGGACGCTTTGCGCCGTCTATGGCAAAGACAGAAAGCTAAAGAGCATCACCGCTATATTGAGTGGCCGTAAAACACTTTTGTACATCTACTATAAAAACGAGGCGCATGCCAAGCGGGAAATCCAGAGATTTGCTGTTCGGAATGCAGATGCTATTATTGAGCAAATCCGGCAATGCACAGATGTTGTGGCAAGACTTTTTATTGAATATTACATGGATTCGGAGACCATAGATTACCATGCAGTGATTGGCACTGCGGCTCAGATGGAAGCGGTCATGCAGACAGGTCTTTACGAGGATTCCTGCGACTATGCCGGCAACTACCCATCTGAAAATATTGAGGGTGATAACCAGATGCTGATAGCAATGGTGCGCTGCGCCGAAAGCCATCCATGTGAGAATTTCCGATATGCAGTGGAAATTATGTCAAAACATATTGAGAAACACGCATTGTCAGCACTGCATAAGACGGAAGAGTTCAAATATATCTGTGCTGAATATGACTAAATATTCAAAAAAGCCCCCTTTTGCCGCAGCTTTGTCACCCTCTAAAGCAGCTCTTTTAACATCCGATTCACTCCTGCCGGATTTGCCTTTCCTTTCATCGCCTTCATCGTCTGTCCCACCAGATACCCCATCGCCTTTTCCTTGCCTCCCCGGTAATCTGCCACAGACTGCGGATTTTCTGCGATCACTCTCTGAACCACTTCTCTAAGCGCCCCTTCATCATTTACCATCCGAAGCCCATGCTCCTCCACATAGCGCTCCGGCTCAATATCCTCTAAAAAGATCTTCTCAAAGATCTCCTTCGCCACCGAACCATTAATCGTCCCCTCATCCGTCAGATCAATCAATTTCGCCAAGTTCTGCGGAGAGAACGTCAGTTCTTCCACCTCCATCTCATGCTCTTTTAACAGCCGCATCGTCTCCACCATCAGCCAGTTGGACACCTTCTTAGGCTTTTTGCAGAGTGCCGTAGTCTCTTCAAACAGATCCGCCATCTTCTTTGTAGAAGTGATAATCTGCGCATCATAATCCGGAATATCAAATTCCTTCTTATAACGAAGCAACTTCTCCGTCCGAAGCTCCGGCTGTCTGGCTTTGATCTGTGCGAGCCACTCATCATCAATAAAGATCGGCACCAAATCCGGCTCCGGAAAATATCGGTAGTCCTGTGCATCCTCCTTAGAACGCATCGCATGAGAAGCTTCCTTATTATCATCCCAGCGGCGCGTCTCCTGCACCACTGCCTTTCCCATTTCCAAAAGCTCGATCTGGCGTTCCCGCTCTCCGTCAATCGCTCTTGCAATCGCCTTAAAAGAGTTTAGATTCTTCATCTCTGTACGAGTCCCCAGGGTCGTGCTCCCCACTTCCCGCACCGATAAGTTCACATCCGCACGCATAGACCCTTCCTGCAGTTTGCAGTCCGAAGCCCCCAGATACTGAATAATCAGCCGCAGTTTGTCCAGATAGGCGATGACTTCCTGCGCATCTCTCATATCCGGCTCGGATACAATCTCGATCAGAGGCACGCCGCTTCTGTTAAAATCTACCAGAGAACAGTCTTCCCATTCATCGTGAATCAGTTTTCCGGCATCTTCTTCCATATGGATCTCATGAATCCCGATCTTTTTTGCCCCTGCAGGCGTCTCGATCTCCACATAGCCGTCGCGGCAAATGGGTTCATATAGCTGTGAGATCTGATAGTTCTGCGGATTATCCGGATAAAAATAATTTTTCCTGTCAAACTTACAGCACTGGTTAATCGTACAATTCGTCGCAAGCCCCACGGCTGCCGCATATTCCACCACCTGTTTGTTCAGAACGGGCAGTGAACCCGGCATCCCGGTGCACACCGGGCAGGTATGGGTATTGGGTGCCCCGCCAAATGCAGTGCTGCACGCACAGAAAATCTTGGTCTTGGTCGCAAGTTCCACATGGACTTCCAGTCCGATCACAGTCTCATATTGTCTGCTCATCTTACACATTCCCCCTTTACTGCGGCACAACGCTCATAAGTTCTCGTCTGCTCAAATGTATAGGCTGCCCGGATCAAAGTCTTCTCTTGAAAACAATCTCCAATCATCTGCATCCCAATGGGAAGCCCTTTTTGGTCTACGCCGCAGGGCAATGAGATCCCCGGCAACCCCGCCAGATTGACAGCAATCGTATAGATATCTCCCAGATACATCTGTAAAGGGTCCTGAAGAGATTCCTTCAGTCTCGGCGCCGTCGTGGGAGCCGCCGGCGCCAGGATCAGATCATACTGTGCAAATGCCTTGTCAAATGCCTGTTTAATCAGCGCCTTTGTCTTTAACGCTTTTAGATAATAGGCATCATAATACCCGGAGCTGAGCACAAAAGAACCCAACATAATCCGCCGTTTTACCTCTGCTCCAAATCCCTCGCTTCTGGATCTTTTATACATCTGGTGAAGTCCTTCGTAGTCTTTGGAACGATACCCATATTTTACCCCGTCAAACCGGGCTAAGTTGGAACTGGCTTCTGCCGAAGCGATAATATAATAAGCCGGAATCGCATATTTTACCAGACTTAGGTCAAATTCCTCCAGGACAGCGCCCTGCGCTTCCAGCACCTTTGCTGCCTGCAGGATCTGCTCCCTTACCTCCTCTTGCAGTCCCTCTCCAAAATAGTCCCTTGGGATACCAATGCGAAGTCCTTTTACATCCTTCACAAGAGCTGCTGAAAAATCATAGTTCTTACGCTTTACCGAAGTGCTGTCCTTGGGATCATAAGAAGCAATCGCCTGAAGCACCGCCGCGCAGTCACTGACATCCTTTGCAATCGGCCCGATCTGATCCAGAGACGAACCATAGGCGATCAGACCATACCGGGAGACCGTCCCATACGTTGGCTTGATCCCTGTCACTCCGCAAAACGCACTGGGCTGACGAATCGATCCGCCCGTATCCGATCCAAGCGCACAAGAACACTCCTCAGCCGCCACCGCCGCACAACTTCCGCCCGAAGATCCGCCCGGCACATGCTCCTGATTCCAGGGGTTCTTCGTTGGGCCAAAATACGAAGTCTCCGTCGTGCTGCCCATCGCAAACTCATCCATATTGGCCTTTCCAACAATGACTGCTCCTGCCTCCTCCAGATTTTTTACTGCCTCTGCAGAATAAGCAGGTTTAAAACCAGATAAAATCTTAGAAGCACAAGTAGTCAATATCCCCTCCGTACAGAGATTGTCCTTAATCACCACCGGAACCCCGGTAAGAGGCCCGGTCAGCTCCTTAGACTCTATCCTCTTTTGCACCTCCTTGGCCCTCTTTATCGCCCCCTCCTCATCCACCGTCACCAGACAGTGAAACAAAGGCTCCATCTTCCCAATCTGCGCCAAAGCCTCCCTGACAGCCTCCACAGCCGTCACCTCCCGCGCCTGTATCTTCCTCCCCAGCTCCATAGCTGTTAAACTCATCAAACCCATATACGCCTCCTATTAAAGTCCCGCTTTTATTTAAGTTCCGCATCCGCCCCAAAAATGTCCCTTCTTCTGTAATAACATTTGTTCGCCTTGCTCTCAAATGTCATTACAGGCATTTTTCGGGCAGATGCTGATAATTATTCTACTGTCTTAGGCACTTTGTATGCCCCGTCCTTTACCGCTGGCGCGTTCGCGAGCATCTGCTCTCTCTCATCCTCATTTCTCACTACATCCTCCCGGAACACGTTCCTCACCGGGAATATATGTGACATAGGCTCCACACCCGACGTATCCAACTCATTCAACAGATCAATATAATCCAGCATCCTTCCCATATCCTTCTTCGCCTGCTCCCTCTCCTCCTCAGGAAGCTCCAGCTTCGCCAAGATCCCCACATAATCCATCATCTCATCCGTGATCACATTCGCCATCGTCTCTCTCCTTCTTTAAATTATAAACCAAAATTTATATCCCTTCACACGCTCACGCTTTTCCCTCTACCGTCTTAGTAAACCTTGGCCGGGGCTGCAACAGTCTGTGGCTTCTGTACCTCTGCCTGGCACTCCGGCGGGGCAAGGGGCATAAATAGCGATGCTATGGATTGGAGCGGACTGTTTTCCATTTTTGTATGAGCCAGACGAACACGCTCCCGTGTACGGCTGGAGCATACAAAAGTGGGAAACTGTCCGATACATTCCATACAGCGCATTTATCCCCTTGCCCCGCCGGAGCGCCAGGCAGAGGCACAGGAGCCGCAGACTGTTGCAGCCCCTCCCCGCCTCACGGCTCTAACCGAGACAAATCCCTGGGATAAAGCGTTGTCTCCCTTACATTGTCTTCGCCCACCAGTTTCATGGTCAGTCTCTCCAGCCCAATCCCCAGTCCTCCATGCGGCGGCATCCCATACCGGAAGGTATCCAGATACTGCGTCAGCCCTTCCTCGCTCATCCCCCGCGCACATAATTTCTCCAGTAGCTTCTCATACTCATGAATCCGCTGTCCGCCCGTGGTGATCTCAAGCCCATGGTAGAGCAGATCAAAACTCAGCGTATACCTGTTATCCTCCGGATCATCCATCGCATAAAACGGCCTCTTCTTCGATGGATAATGGGTCACAAATACAAAATCTGCATCATACTCTTCCTGAAAATACTGCCCGATCAGCGTCTCCTCCTCTGGTTCCAGGTCAAAAGGGTTGCGGATCTTCCGGTTATATTTCTCTGCCACCAGCTCTTTTGCCCGGTCAAATCGCACTACGGGGATCTGCTTGGTCTTTGGCAGCGTAATCCCCAGGATCTGAAGCTCTTTTTGATACTCTTTGGCTAAAAGCTCCATGGTATACTGCAAAAAACCTGTCTCCATCTCCATTAGATCCTCAAATCCATCAATATACCCCATTTCCAGATCCAGAGAAGTATACTCGTTTAGATGTCTCTTTGTATTGTGCTTCTCCGCCCGAAATACCGGCGCTGTCTCAAAGACCCGGTCAAAGACGCCGACCATCATCTGTTTATATAGCTGCGGTGACTGCTGTAATACTGCCGGACGGTGAAAATAATCCAGTTTAAAGAGGTTTGATCCGCCTTCAGCGCTCTTTGCCCCAATCTTAGGCGTGTGAATCTCTGTAAAGCCCTGCCCGTACAGAAAATCCCGGAATCCTCTTACAATCCCCTCCTGCAGTTTGAATTTTGCCCGCTCTCTGATATTCCTGAGGGAAATCGAACGCATGTTCAGTTTCGCTTCCAGCGAGGTATTTAATTTCCATTTTCCAATGGGAAGCGGCAGAGGGGCGGTAGGCACGGACAAGATCCGTATCCCGGTCAGACGAAGCTCTACGCCTCCGACCGCCCGCTCTTCTTCTGTTAAGACGCCCTCTGCTTCCACTGTCTCAGCCTCTTTGAGATCCTTCAAGTCAAATCCTGAGGTATTTTCCTCATAGACACACTGCAGCAGACCCTCTCTCTTACGAAGCACCACAAAAGCCACATCTCCCATATGGCGAATAGCATGTATTGCACCATTTACCTTTACCTTTTGCCCGATCCGTCCTCTGTCCAAAAGCGCTGATAGTTCCAATGCCTCTTTTTCTCTTATCCCTGTCATAAATTCCATCGTTCTACCTCCTATTTTAGTACCGCAACTCCCCTCCCAAGCCCCCTCATCTGGGAGCATTTTTCGCCGCTTTCGCGTCGATAAATCCTCCCTGGACTTGTTCGGTTCGTTGCTGTTTTAGTACCGCAACTCCCCTCCCAAGCCCCCTTCTCTAAGAGGATTTTCAGCCACTTCAGTGTCTGAAAATCCTCTTGGGGCTTGCTCGGTTCGTTGCTGTTTTAGTACCGCAACTTGTCTTCCGGACACAAGCACCAAAAAATCCCGCCCCGGAATCTTTACATTCCGGGACGGGACACTCTTTTTCTTCCCGCGGTACCACCCGCATTGAACACCACACCCAACTGCGTGCGGTCTTCCACTCTTATGCCGATAACGTATGCCACGGACTGACCTACTCTGCTTTCAATCAGCCAGCTCCCAGGTGTTCCCTTGATCTGCTCTTCCCAATGGCGCTCTCAGTCGGTGACGCCAGATTCCTGTCGGCCTCTGCAGATCAGAGTCCTGTTCTTTGCCTTTACTTATGAACTTGCCAATTATCCTAACACACTTTTCTGACAAATACAACTTTATAATTTACGTATTTTTTTCTTACTTACTAAAAATTTTTCAGTTTTGTCCATCAATATTCTTCATATACCGCAAAAGCCAGATCCACCATGGGAACTTCCTGTGGTACATAGAGTGCTCCGGACTGGTACATATCCCACGCGCCGGACTGGTAATATAAAAAGTCAGTTTTGATACTACAGTCCTGGTTTCTCAAGCTGATCTGCAGCTTATAGTCCTGTACCCCTTTGGGCACCACCCGTTCAAAAGCCACCGTATAAGCTGCCATACACGGAGCATTTGCCCCGATCACTTCTCCTCTGGCTACTTCCTGACCGGCTTCATCTAAAACCTTCAGATCATAGACCGAATCATTGGCCGCACCGTCCCAGTTGGCCACCCACAGATCCACATGGTCAAATGGCTGCTCGGCCTGAAAGGTCTGGGTAAATTCTGTCTGAAGCAGAAGATCCTGACTCGTCTCCTGGTCCTGAAGCACCACATACTCCCGGATGGGTCCTCCCTGATGTTTTACAGCCAGCACAAGCCCCACAGCGGCCAGGAAGGTGCCTCCAAAAGAGAGCGCCGGAATATACCGCATCCACTTCCTGTCTTTCTCTATGCGCCCGAAAGCACTTTCTACAGCCACCATCCCATCGGCTGCTTCCAGCACAAATATCAGCAGAAAAGGAATACTGTATGCATTGTCCACTTCCCACAACAGATAAAACAGATACGCTCCGCACAGATTTATGATAAAAATATCCAGAAAGCCATGTTCCCGTTTCCACACCCGCACAAGCAGTGCAATCAGCAAAAGCCCCATAAGCATCCCATGATAGCCCTGCAGATACACAGCCAGATAATCGCTGCGGCCGCCGCCGATATATTTATGCAGCCAGGAAGTCTCCCGCATCGTCCGAAACAACGCGTAGTAGTCGTCCGTCCCATCAGAAAATGCAACTCTTAGCTTATTGCGAAACAGCGTCAGAAGACCGCTAGGACCCATCTCTTGTATCCGTTGTTTTAATACTGTAAGAGCCGCTGTTGTCCGCTCTTCTTTCGTGGAAAAAGAACCTGTGTAGGCATCATCTGCACTGTTATACTGCCCTTCTCCCTGGGCGCTCATCATCACCCAGTGCACCGCTGGATATCCGGTCTCTTGAGGATCAAATCCTGCATAGCGCTTCTCCAACTGTCCATAGGAAGCAAACACCAGCGCAGCGCCTGCAAGCACTGCTAGGACGCAGGCTGCCTCTTTCGAAGCGCGCAGATTCTGAAGGGTCAATACTCCATATACCAGCAGAGACACTGCGGTCAGAATCACCGTCGGGCGTATCTTATATCCCAACGCCAGCAGGATCCCCATTGCAGCATACAGTATATATTTTTTCCAGAGCGCTGGCTGTCTTCTGGCGCGGTCAAAGAGCCAGACTGACCCCATGGAAGCTGCCAAAGAGATCGTGGAAGTATAATACATCTGTCCCAACAGATACCACAGAGGGTGCACCAGTAAAAGCAGAAGCACATAAATCCCGGTCTTACGGCCCTTATACCGGCATACCAGGGAATACGTGCACCAAAGGCCCAGATTCATAAACAGCAGGTTGACAAGCTTGATATACTCCATCCAAAAGTTCTTGGGAAGATGCAAGAACACTGCCAGTCTAAGCCATGCGCCGGTAAACAGACATATGGGAATATTGTTGGGGTATTTCATAAAATAGTGTTTAAAATGGGTATCTGCAATGGTATCCTTTTCCAGCAGCGCCACTGCGGTGTCAAAGATCTTCAGGTGGTCATGGCGAAGGGAGGTTCGTACCGTCAGGACCATCACGACCTGAAGCAAAAACATCATGCCCAAAAGCGCTACAGCCGCCCAATTCCCTCGTCGTTCCAGATAAGCCGAGATTTTTCCAAATACTCCTGAATATAGCCCCAAAAGCAGCACAGAAGCCAAAAGCACACACACAAAGACCCCTCTGGCAGGCAGTATTTGTTCCAGAACTTCTGCATATTTAAGTGTATCCAGCGCGCCATACAGAATATACGCACTCAAGGGAATTACCAGCAAAAACAAAAGCATATACACTGCTTTCTTACATCCATCCCAGAGTCTCATACCACTTATTCCAATCCTTCCGGCAGATGGATCTCTCCGTCAAATACTGTGGTAGCGCTTCCTGTCATATAGATACAGTTGTCGGATTCCTTCCATTCGATCTCCAATTCTCCTCCTAAAAGCTCTATTGTCACTTTTCTGTTGCAATATCCATTGAGTACCGCAGCTACGGCGCTGGCACAGGCCCCTGTTCCGCAGGCAAAGGTCTCATTGGCTCCCCGCTCCCAGACCCGCATCTTAAGCCTGTCTCTGTTTACAACTTCAATAAATTCCGTATTGATTCGATTGGGAAACCGTTCATGATTTTCAAAATATGGCCCTACTTTTTCCATGTCAAACTCCATCACGGGTTCCTCTAAAAAGACCACTGCATGGGGATTTCCCACAGACACACAAGTCACCTTCCACTCTTTGTCACAGACCACAATCGGCTCTTGTATCACTGGTTCTCTGTCAGCTATCACCGGGATCTTCTCAGGAGCTAATATCGGCTCTCCCATATTGACCCTTACTTTGGCGACTTTGCCCTGCTCCACCATAAGAGAAAGCTTTTTATAGCCAGCCAGCGTCTCGATCACCAGTTCTGTCTGAGTGGTCAGACCATAATCATAGACATATTTTCCCACACAGCGGATGCCGTTGCCGCACATCTCCCCTTGTGATCCGTCGGCGTTGTACATGTCCATCCGAAAGTCTGCCGTCTCTGAAGATTTGATCAGGATCAGCCCGTCAGAACCGATGCCAAAGTGCCGGTCACTGACTAATTTTGCAATCTTTCCTGGCTGTTCCACATCTTTTTTTGTACAGTCCACATAGACATAATCATTCCCGATTCCATGCATTTTTGTAAACTTCATACCCTGTCTCCTTTTATTTAGTCCCGCAGCTAACTTTCCACCTCCCTAGGCTTGTCCGGTTCGCTGCTGTTTTTGATATACTATCATATTTTATTCATGCGAATCACCATCTGCGCCGTCTCTACGATGGAAGTTCCGCTGTCCATACTACATTTTTGGATATATTTGTGCGCCTGTTCCTCAGACATATGATTCCTGAGCATCAGGATCTCTTTAGCTTCTCCGATGATTCTTCGTTCTGCCTCCGTCTTCTGTCTGGGCTTTTTATTCCGGTTTTTCTTTATGCGCGCCTGATTCATACACATCATCTCCAGTGTATTCATCAGATCGTGTACTTTCAAAGGCATTGTGACACAGACGATCTTTTCCCTTTCACACTCTGCACATACCCGTGGAGAAGCCAAAAGAAGCATGTCAAAATCCGGCGGAAGCGCTTCGTACAGTTCTCTGTAGTACATATCTGGATATTTATAACCGCTGATCACAATACCACTGTTCATCATATCCACATCATTTAAGACCTGGGAGCCAAGCGTACATACTGCCGCCACATCATAACCATGCCTTACCAACAGGTTTCGGATGCTTTTCGCGTCTTCCATCTTTGGAAAGACAATCAATATACTGGTCAACGTTCTCACTCCCCACGGCTTAGATCTTTAACAGATAATTATCAAGCTCCCACTGAGATACCTGTGCATTATATTCCTCCCACTCTCTTCTCTTTCCAAAAGCATATTTCTGGCAGACTTCTTCCCCTAATACTTCTTTCATCAATGGGTCTTTTTCAAATGCCTCCACAGCCTCTTTGAGATTTCTTGGAAGACTTTCTATTTGTAAATCTTTTAATTCTTCTGGCGTCAGCCTATTGGCATCCCTGTCTATGCTCTTAGGCGGTTCTGTCTTTTGCCTGATCCCCTCTAAGCCCGCTGCCAGACACACGGCAAGCGCCAGATAAGGATTGCATGCCGGGTCCGGAGAACGCAGTTCAATCCGGGTGTCTTCTCCTCTGGTGGCAGGTATCCGTACCAGAGGCGTACGGTTTTTCGCTGACCATACAATATAGACAGGCGCCTCATATCCTGGAACTAAGCGCTTATAAGAATTGACCAGCGGATTTAAGATCAGCGTCATAGCTTTGATATGCTTCATAATCCCGCCTAAGAAATAATAAGCTTCCTGGCTAAGACCATTGGAATCATGGGTATCCTGAAAGATATTGACGCCGTCTTTAGACAGAGACATATTGATATGCAGACCGGAACCATCGATCCCGCGTTTGGGCTTGGGCATAAATGTGGCATGGAGTCCATGTCTTTTGGCGATAGTCTTCACAGCTAACTTAAAAGTCATCATATTATCTGCCGCTGTCAGCGCATCGTCATAGTGAAAATCAATCTCATGCTGCGCCGGTGCATTTTCATGATGGGAAGCCTCCACTTCAAATCCCATATCCTCTAGTGTCAATACCATATCCCGGCGGGCATTTTCCCCAAAATCCAAGGGACCCATATCAAAATATCCTGCCTGCTCATGCGTAATATTGGTAGGCATCCCGTTATCATCCATATGATACAGAAAAAATTCACACTCCGGCCCCACCTGAAACACATAGCCCATTCCGGCTGCCTCGGAGACGACCTTTTTCAAAATATACCGCGGGTCGCCTTCATAACAGGTTCCGTCCGGACGGTAGACATCGCAGATCAGTCTTGCCACTTTGCCATGCTGAGGTCTCCAGGGAAACATGGTAAAGGTACTATAGTCCGGATAGAGGTACATATCGCTTTCATCCACGCGCACAAATCCCTCGATGGAAGATCCGTCAAACATCACTTTATTTTCCAGCGCCTTTTTCAGATGCCCGGATGTGATTGCTAAATTTTTCATACTTCCAAACAGATCAGTGAATTGGAGGCGGATAAATTCCACATCTTCTTCTTCGACCATCTCCAAAATATCTTTTTTGGTATATTTGCTCATCCTTTTTGCTCCTTCTATCTCCATTTCATGTAAGAAAGGGCGTACTTCCTTGCTACGGAAACGCCCTTGTTTCTGTTTCAAATATAGCAGTTGCAAATCTCTTTGTCAAGAAAGAGTCTGCTGCATAGTCTATAGAAGAAAGGAGTTGAAAATATGAATAGTTGGATTTGGATTTTACTGTTGTTATGCGGCAGCGGCGGCAGAAATAACTGTGGCTGCAACACGAACTGCGGATGCGGCAATCGTTGCGGATGCAATAATGTTTGCTGCGACAATGATTGCGGATGCGGCAATAACAATGGCGGCGGCAACAATTGCGGATGTGATTGTGGATGTAATATGGACCGGGAGGATAGCTGCGGCTGCCCAAGTGAGCAGCCTTCAAGACCGATGCCGCCTCCTCCGCCACCTAGACCTCCGCGGCCGCCTTATGAAGATTGCGGGTGTTGATGGGGGACGGGACTCCACAAGGCACGCTGCTCAATGCTGGTCAAAACAGGGCGTCTGACTGTTGACGAATGTCTGCATGGAATGTATCGGACAGTGTAAGCAGTTTGTACGCCCCGGACGGACACGTAATACATGTGTTCGTCCGGGGCGTACAAACTGCTTACACTGTCCGCTCCAATCCACACAGCACAATTCGTCAACAGCCAGACACCCTGTTTTGCGTCAGCGGCAGCGTGCCTTGTGGAGTAGCCCTGGGTACGTAGGGAGGTTATTAATTTGGGTTTATATTTTTAGAGGGTTTGGTTAGGTAAAAGAGGAGGAGGGGAGCAGGGAGGATCAGGGGGTAGGCGTAACGTAGCAGGGCTGTGGGGCCTAGAAGGCTGGTGGTTAGGTAGGTCCACATAGGGAGCATCCAGAGGAGTTTTTGGTAATCGCGGCAGTAGAAGCTGTAGAGGGCGGCGTAAAGCATCAGCCATACATAGAAACCCATGGAGAAAAGTTCTCTGACGAAGGGGATTTTTCGGAAAGCGGCATCGGTTCCGATGGCGGTGTAGTAGTGGTGAAACAGGGGGATGAGGGGGGTCATCTGTACATGGGGGTAGAGGGAGTTCTCTTTTTCGATGTCGAAGCAGGTGAACTCCAGGTATTCGGTGGTGGTGTCTGGATACCAGAAAGCGGCCGTGGTGTTTAGGAAGGCATCAATGTAGATTTTTTTATTTCGCAGGCCGATGGTCAGCCAGGTTTTTAAGAACTGGGCTTTTTGTTGCTGGAAGGCATCAGTGTGGAATTGGTTTTTGATGGGGTCGGACAGGTCCGGGGTGTAGAGGGAGAGGGTCTCTTCGTCCAGGACGGGGCGGATGAGATCCATCTCTTCGGGGCGGATATCTCCGCCGGCTACGTAGGTGCGGCCTAAGGTCTGCATCAGGATGCTGTAGGCTTCTCTTTCATTGCCGGGTTCGGCTTTCAGGAGGGTGAATATGGGGCCGTTATAGAACTGATAGATCAGGAAAAGTCCCAGGAACAGGATCAGCAGTATTTTCCAATATTTTCTCAGACAGAGAAACAGGAAGGGCAGACACAGGATCAGGGTATGAAAGCCGTTGTTTCGCATCAAAAAGAGCAGGGTGAAGCACAGGCCGCCTTTTAGGATGCCTGTATAGCCTTCAAAATAGGTCTCTGGTCTGATGCACATTTGATAAATCTGTAACAGGCACAATAGAAAGATACCGGAAAACAGGGTGTCTTTGGTGGTATATACAGCCATCAGGGCGTGAAAGGGAAACAGGCATAAGAAAAGAACAGTGCCTGTTTGAAGCCACAGGGGGGCTTTCTCTTTTTTGAGGAACTGGCTGAGTCCTGAGAAGATCGCGGACAGGGCAAGCATCTGTAACAGGGTATAGATGGCCGCGGCGGTGGAATCGGACAGGCCCAGACTCCTGGTGAGAGAAAAGATGCCGCACAGGATACCGGTGTGCAGAAGGGGATGGTGTCCGGTAAGCCAGCCGCTGAAGGTCCATCCGATCTGGTTAGGCGCATCGGCGGCGAAGATGCCGGGGTATCCTCCCAAAAATGCGGGCAGAAAACTGATAAAATAGATCAGCCACAGGAGGGAAAAACTGTGGCGAAGGGAAAAAAAGCGACTGACTGCCCCGCGGAGGCGGGCTAAACATGTATTTTGTTTTTTATCGGGAGCCATCAGGCAGTCTGTCAGGAGCAATAATACAAAAACTGCCAGAATACTGACTGGCAGCCTTAACAGAATACGATGAAAAAGCGTCCGATGCCATGGGTTTTCTGAGATGACCCAAATACTTCCATAGTGCGTAAGCAGATAGCCCATACGATCCAAAGCGGCAAAAAGGATACCGCCTGCCGCTGCAAAGATCCAGATACGCCGGGGTCGTATGGTCAAGAGATTATTCCACATCTTTCATAAGCTCCTTATAGTGCATATTTACCTGGATAAGATCCATCTCAAATTCCTGACGATTGCGCTGGGCACCGGAAGCCAGTATCAGGCCAGCGAATACGGACTGCAGCGATGCCATCAGGGCAAACCCACATACGATCAATGTGGGAAATTTGGGTACAAGTCCGGTAGAGAGGTACTCAAACAGCACAGGGATAAAAAATCCCACACTGGCCACTGCCAGCAGCAGTGCCACTATCCCGAAAAAGTTCATGGGTTTATAGTTGCGGTACATCTTGGAGATGCTAAGCAGCACCTTGGCTCCGTCAGAATAGGTGTTCAGCTTGGATTCGCTGCCTTCCGGGCGGTCCCGGTACTCGATCACCACATTGTCCACCTGCATATTTTTATCCGCCGCATGGATCGACATCTCAGTCTCGATCTCAAATCCTTTGGACAGCACCGGAAAAGTCTTTACAAACTGATAGCTAAAGGCTCGATAGCCGGTCATGATGTCTTTGATCTCTGTGTGAAATAACCGATTAATCGTTCCTCTGACCAGGGAATTGCCAAAATTATGAAAAGGTCTTTTATTTTCGGTAAAATACGTGGAGGACAGACGATCTCCTACTACCATATCCGCCTGATGATTCAATACCTTGTCCACCATCTCTCTGGCAAATTCTGCCGGATAGGTATCATCCCCATCCGTCATAATATAGACTTGTGCGTCAATCTCTCTAAACATCCTACGTATGACATTTCCTTTTCCCTGCTGGTACTCATGGCGCACGACTGCTCCAGCTTTCAAAGCCTTCTCTACGGTATGATCCGAAGAATTATTGTCATATACATAGATCACTGCCTCCGGCAGCACCGTCTTAAAATCCCGCACTACCTTTTCCACGGTCTTCTCTTCGTTATAACATGGAATCAATACTGCTATCCGATCCAAATCTCTGTCTCCCTTATCACTTTCCATATTTTTCTACAGTATAACATATCTCATCCTCATTTTCCAACCCCTATCCACGCTATAATCTCTGATCCAGCTCACAATACTCTCTGTGGGTTCCCACAAATTTATACGCAGGTCTTATAATCTTTCCATTATTTACCACTTCTTCCATCCGATGCGCACTCCACCCGGAGATCCTGGCAATGGCAAAGATGGGGGTAAACATCTCCATAGGAATCCCCAGCATCGAATAGACAAATCCACTATAAAAATCCACATTGGCGCAGATGGGCTTAAACAGCCGCCGTTTTTTCGCGATAATCTCACCCGCCAAACGCTCCACCCGCGCATAGAGTTCAAACTCCTGCTGCAATCCCTTTTCTTCTGAGAGCCTTCTGGCATACCGTTTTAATATCACCTCTCTTGGGTCAGACTCTGTATAGACCGCATGACCCATTCCATAGATCAGACCCGCCTTATCAAACACCTTTTTATCCAGGATGCCTTCGAGATAGCAAGTTAATGCATGTTCGTCCTCATAATCCGGGCAATTTTTTTTCAAGTCGTCAAACATCTGCTGCACCTTCAGATTGGCCCCGCCATGCCTCGGTCCTTTGAGAGATGCGATGGATGCCGCTGTCGCCGAATATGTATCCGTCCCCGAAGAAGTCACCACATGATTCGTAAATGTAGAATTATTTCCTCCTCCATGCTCCGCATGCAGCACCAACGCCACATCCAGCACCTTAGCCTCCAACTCCGTAAACTGTCCATCCGGCCTTAACATCTGCAAAATATTTTCCGCGATAGACAACTCCTTATCCGGCAGGCGGATCACCAGCGTCTCATCATAGTGAAAATGCCGGTACGCATGATACGAATACACTGCGATCTGCGGCATCTTGGCGATCAACTGAAGCGACTGCCTGAGAACATTCGGCACCGACACCTCATCCGGCTCCGAATCATAACAATACAAAGTCAAAATACACCGCTGCAGGGCATTCATCAAATTCGGACTGGTAGCTTTCATAATCACATCCCGCACAAACCGACCTGACAATTCCTGCAAGCTCTTCACAATTCGAACAAATGTTCTAAGCTGTTTTGGATTCGGCAGTTCCCCAAACAAGAGCAGATATGTCACCTCCTCAAACCGATACCTGCGCCCCTCAGACCCCTTAATCAAATCCTCCACATTATATCCCTGAAAATACAATTCCCCATCCGCCGGCATCTTCTTGCCACCCACCAGCCGATAAGAACACACATCCGAGATCTCCGTTAAGCCCGTCAGAACCCCCTTCCCATTAGAGTCCCTAAGCCCCCTCTTCACATCATACTCCGTGTACAAATTCGGATCAATCTCCCCAGAGACCATACACTCATTCACCAGACGATCAAACTGCTCATCCAGCTCCTTACTCAATTCCATCATCGATATACTACTCATTCCAGCTCCTTATTAGAGTACCGCATTTGCCAGTTCCATTTTGTATACACGTACCCTATTATACAAAACAATCTCTCAAATTACAACCCAGTTTTTCTCCGTCGCCCCCTCTCTAATACACCCCCGCAAACACCACCGCCCCCACTACCGTCAAAAGTCCCGCCACCGCAATCGACAAGCTGCTCATCGCTCCTTCCACCTCACCAAGCTCCATCGCTTTCACCGTCCCAATTGCATGACTCGAAGCCCCAATCGCGATCCCCCTCGCCACTGGCTCCTCAATCCGAAACAGACGCAGTACCGTCTCCGCAATCATATTTCCCAGCACCCCAGTAATAATAATCACCGCCACTGTAATCGTCACCATACCGCCCAATTCCTCCGACACTCCCATACCAATTGCCGTCGTAATGGATTTTGGCAGCAGCGTCACATACTGCTCATGCGTAAACCGAAAGATCCAGGCACTCACCAGGATACTTAGAAGACTCGTCAGCACACCCGATACAATCCCCCCAAGAATCGCCCCCTTATATTTGATTAACAGCTCAAATTTCTCATACAGCGGCACCGCCAGACACACCGTAGCCGGAGTCAGCAGATAGCTTAGATACTTCGCCCCTTCATAATAGACCTTATAATCCACCCGCAGCACCATCAATATCCCCATCACAGCCAACACCGACAAAAGCAGAGGATTAAAGATCGCCAATTTCCATCTCTTCTTTAGATATGCTCCTGTCTCATAAGTCAGAATACTGATCAATACCCCAAAAAACACCGAATCACACAAAAGTTCTCTCACCTTACTCACCGTTCCTTTCTGCGGATCATCCATTGCGTCACCAAACCACTGACTGCCATCACCAGTACCGTCGAGACCACAACCACTACTATGATCTGTACAAATATCCCCTCCAATGCTCCCCAAGACTCCAAAAGCCCCACTGCTGCTGGTATAAACATCAACGGCATCGTCTCAATCAAAAACTGGGACACCTCTTTTACCGCCTCTAACTTTATCACTCCAGACAACAGTGCCGCAAATAGCAACAAAAGACCGTAGATCGATGCCGGAACCGGCAGCGGAATCCATGCATTTAAGACTTCCCCAATAAAAGAAAACAGTAAAATCCATAAAAATTGTCGAATATATTTCATAAGTTCCTTTCCTTGTCCACAGGACAAATCATGTATTCCCACGAGCAACGAGTCAAGTGACTTCTTGCAGCGGGGTATTTGATTCACAGTTATCCATCTTAGCACTTTTTTTATCTGATAACAACTCTACTTGTATATTTCCCTGCGCATCTTCTCTCTACCCCTCTCATAAACTAGAAGAAAGGAAAAATATTTGGAGTTCCTATGAACAGTAGTCATTACTTACGAAATATTGGCACTTTAAGCCTCTGTCTCCTGCTTGCCATTGCAGGCTTTGGAGCATTTCACGGCAAAACTAGTCCCGTATCTGTCCAGATTGCCGACAAGAAACTTCCCATCTATTGTGTACAGACCGATTCCCCCAAGGTGGCCATCAGTTTTGATGCCGCTTGGGGGAATGAAGATACTGCACAGCTCTTGTCCATCTTAGAGGAGCAGGGTGTAAAGACCACCTTTTTTATGACCGGCGGATGGGTGGAATCTTATCCAGAAGATGTGAAGGCCATCGCTGCTGCCGGACATGACCTTGGCAATCACAGCGAGAACCACAAACAGATGTCTCAGATCAGTGCAACGGAGTGCAAAGAAGAGATCCAAAAGGTACACGACAAAGTCAAAGAACTGACCGGACAGGATATGACCCTCTTTCGACCGCCTTATGGAGATTATAATGATACTTTGGTGGAGTCTGCCAATGGACTGGGATATCATGTGATTCAGTGGGATGTAGACAGTCTGGATTGGAAAGACTATGGGGTGGATGCTATTGTATCAAAAGTATTAGAGCACCCTCATCTGGGAAATGGCTCCATCATTTTGATGCACAATGGTGCTAAATATACAAAAGACGCTTTAGAGCAAGTCATCACCGGACTTCAGGCGAAGGGATTTGAGATCGTGCCCGTCTCGCAGTTAATTTATACAGAAAATTATGAGATGGATCATGAAGGAAGACAATTTATAAAAGGGTCCGGACAATAACTGCCAAAGACCATGTACAACGGGGAGGCTTTCGTCTCCCCCATTTCTTTTTCTGGCATATTTACTTTGTAAAATATGGGTGTTAAAATCAAAGGAGTTACAAAAGGAGGAGCTTGCATGAATCACCCATTATTGGCCATTCAGCATGTCACGCTCTCCTGGAATAAAGGAGAGCGGGGCGTTAGGGGGGAAAACGCACGCCGTCAATTTCCACTGGCATATCCGCTGGCGCCTCTTATAAGTGCCAAAGATGTGATGATTGACCGGAAAAGTTTTTTCCAGGAAGATGACCGATTTCTGAGCGTGGAGCAAAAATTGGGACATTCTTTAAGAGAGCCTGTTTTTTTCTATGATTCTGTGGAAGAACTGAATCTGACCAATCTATCACTCTGTCATACGAATGACCAGGTCACGGTCACATTTTTTTATGATGAACGACGCAGCGGAAAGCCCATTAGAAGGGGGCATAATCAAGATTTCCATAACCTGGATTCCTCATTCTACCGAAAAGATGTTCTCAACGAGACCGCGTTTATCCTGTACAAACATCAATATGGCCGAGTGATCTTTAATGAGCGTATGACCGATTGGGATACAGGTGCCTGGTATTATCATCTTCAGATCTACAATCTTGTGTTTTTAGCAGGTGAGATGCTCACAAAAGATTTGTTTATACAGAGAAAACCAGACTATGAATATCGGCAGCTGGCGGTTTTGCATTAAAATTTTCCTGCTCAGACCCTATCTCTTTCCTGTTTTATTCATTTACACATGGAACAAAAACTATGCTCATCCGGAAACTTTCAGATCAGTACCAGGTTTTCTTTATCAGCTTTGAAGGACTTAGAAAAAAGGAGGTTCCCATGACACTGACACAGCTTCATTATCTGCTGACCATTGCAGAGACCAGATCATTCAACAAGGCAGCAGAACAGCTCTATGTATCCCAGCCGTCCCTCACCAGCGCCATCAAAGAGTTGGAAAAGGAGCTGGGGATTATCTTGTTTTATCGTAGTGGAAGGGGCGTTACGCTGACCAATGATGGGACGGAATTTCTCTTACATGCCAGGCAGATCTATACTCCATATGAACATGTTCTGGAGAAATATGGAAAAGGCGGTTCCTACAAGAAAAAATTTGGCGTGTCCACACAGCATTATTCATTTGCAGTGAAAGCATTTGTGGAGATGGCAAGACATTTTGATATGTCCAAATATGAATTTGCCATCCGGGAGACTAAGACTGCCGAGATCATAAGCGATGTCAGTACTATGAAAAGTGAGATCGGCGTTTTGTATCTGTGTGATTTTAACCGCAAAGCCATGAAGAAGCTTCTGGCTTCTGCCGGACTTGTATTTTATCATCTGATCGACTGTCAGGCATATGTCTATATCTGGAAAGGACACCCTTTAGCACAAGAGACCTCCATCCGTTTTGAACAGTTAAAAGACTATCCCTGTCTGGCTTTTGAACAGGGGGACAACAGTTCTTTTTATCTGGCCGAAGAGATCTTGTCCACCAATGAGTATTCGCAGATCATCCGGGCCAATGACCGGGCCACTATGCTGAATCTGATGGTGGGTCTCTATGGATATACACTCTGTTCCGGGATCATCTGCGAAGAACTCAATGGCAATGACTATCTGGCTGTTCCCTTTGAAGATGATGAGAACAACCAGAACAGTATGATGGAGATCGGATACGTGGTAAGGAAAGACACCCTGCGCAGCCAGATTGGTGAACTGTATATTGAAGAACTCAAACGTTATCTGCATCTTTTGTGATCTGCGCCCGGATCTTATTCGGTCTCTGGAAAATAGATGTGATACCAGACTAAAAATACATAGATTGCCCAGATCTTGCGATTGGCATTTCTGCCTTTGTATCCATGCAGCAATTCTTGTAAAGCATCTTCCCGAAAAAATTTCCTGGCAGCCGCAGATAAGAACATATGTTCTATTCTCTTGGCACCATCCTCAGATCTTAAGAAACTTCCCAACGGAACCGGAAATCCCAGTTTTCTGCGTCTGGAAGCCTGCTTGGGCAGATGCAGAGCGGCAACTTTACGAAACAGATATTTGGAGATCTGTCCTTTTTGCTTGTACACCGCAGGGAGAGATCTGGCAACTGCAAAGACCTCCTGATCCAGATAAATCGTTCTTCCACAGACAGACTGCCGCGGAGCAAGAAGCTACGCCTTTCATAGGGGCAGATGTTCTGCCGGGATCTCATTGTACTTGTGGGGCTGGTTGTCAAATCCCACGGTAAAAGCGCTGCGGCCAGTATACTCGGAAGCGATCAGACAGGAATCCACACCGCCTGAGAGTGATCAAGTTATTTCCAGAATGTATCGGAGTGTAAACATTTATAATTCTAAGATAATACAGGTTCTGTGCGTTCTGGACTCTGTCTCGGTTGTCTCGATCAGGATGCGTCTGGTTCTGGCGTCATATTCCATGGCAATGACATTCTGCAGATTTTTATAGAGAAGCTTTCGTTCTGTCCGGCCCGCCGGATACAGATACAAATCAGACGGAGGCAGATAAGAAGGCATCTGGGTATTGGACTGGAAGGAACGGTCTGCGGAAGACGATTCCAGGAAATACAGGGAAGGATCCTCTGTACAAAGGGCAAGAAGATCCCCGTTGTCCAACCGTAGAAAAGACACTAGAGCATCGCTAAATTCTTCAGGCCCCTTGCTCGTTCCCTCTTCTAGCTGAAGATCCCACAACTGATAAAAATTGATCAGATAATAGAGGCGGTTTTCTTCTGTATCCACTTCATAAGGTATGGTCAGAGTTGCCTCTTTAGAAAGCCCATAGAGCCAATACACACTCTCCGAATAAGCGTCTCTATTCAACTGGTATTTCACCACTTCCACATCAGAACTGTCTTCCTGTAAAAAGGTAATCACCCCCGGTTTCCCCTGCACATTCACAAGTTCTGCCATCCTGAAGATACCTGTATTCTCCTCTGCCGCACGCAGCGTCTGATCAGGAAGATACATACTGGAAGAGGAGGTAAGCCAGACTCGGTTCTCCTCTATAGTATCATCCGTTGGAGGTTCTTTTTGACAGTCGTATACAGGGATAGTTCCGTCTAGCGTTACACTTCCCCGGATGTCAAAGGTCACATAGCGTCCGTCTCTGGAAAAAGATCCCACAGGAAGGTCATACGCTTCCTGGCTTCCTTCATACAAGAACCAGGGACGCCCGGTTCTTAAGTCATACAGCCACACCCGTCGGTTATCCCAGCTTTCTGCGCCGGCATAGACAAGCAGCCGGGTTCCGTCAGAAGAAAGCAGCAGCCGGTCAAGATGATACATAGCGTCCTCCATAGTATCTGCCGGGCGCTCTGCCCAGTCCTCAGGCTGGATAAAGAGGCCCCAGAAAGCTCTCTGGATATCTGTAAGGGACTGCTCCCCAGGATCAGAAGGAGTATATAAGGTGTCATAAAAGCCATAGCGATAATCCACCTGCCGGCCGGTTGGAAGCGTATGCGCTTCCGAAGCTTCTGTGGCAACCACACGAATTTCACGTTCTTTACAATCTGTCAGATAAGCGCTTTTTTCCAGCATGGCATCAGTCTCATATTCATAAGTATAGATCTTTTTGACTGTATAATCGCCAAAAGATTCTGTTTCTTCCTCTGTAGCTTCCTGCGTCGGATGCTCTGGTAAGAGCACTGTTTTTTCTTTGGGTGTACATCCGGTCAGAAACAGTAAGAATGACACTGACAGCAGAACATATTTATTTTTCATATTTTTCCTCCAAAGCACGCAGACGAATTGTAAAGGTTGTCTGCTGTCCTGGAACGCTTTGTACGGCGATAGAACCTTTCTGTTCTTCCATAATCTTCTTACAGATAGACAGGCCAAGCCCGGAGCTTCCGCGCTCTCTGGAATAGTTTTTATCTACCCGATAGAAAGGTTCAAAGATTCGTTCCTGCTCTTCTGTGCACAGACCTTTTCCAAAATTGCAGACAGACAGCAGGATATCGCCTCCTTCCTTATATCCTCTGACAGAGATTGTAGTGTGGCTGTCACCGTATTTGATCGCATTGTCTACCAAGTTGACGAGCACCTGCCGCAGACGTTCTCCGATACCCTGCACCCACAGATCTTCTGTAAAATCTGTCTCAATCTGCATCTCATAACGTTTGGCTTTGATCCTTAGTGCCTGCGCCACATTTTCACTGACCTGTGAGAGATTCACCGGATGGGGTTCCATATAGTTACTTTGATCGGACATCTCCAAAAGTTGTAATACCATCTGATGCATCCTGGTGCTTTCCTGCAGGATCTGGTGAAGCCCCTGCCGGGTCAGCCCCGGATCTGCCCCTTGATCGGCTTCCATCAGCTGGGCATAGCCCTGGATGGTAGTAAGAGGGGTCTTTAGTTCATGGGTCATATTGTTGTAAAATTCCTGCCGGCTTCCTAAGAGACGGACAATGCGTTCCTTATCTTCCTGCATATTTTGAAACTGTGTGCTGATCCTCTCTAACATCACGCTGAAATTTCTGGACAATTCTCCGATCTCATCCTGTCGCCGGGAATCGGCAAGCTGGGCAAATGTCTTCATATTGACTTGCTGTGTGGTAAGATCCTGGACGACCTGTCCGGAGATCCTGGTCAGTTTCTGCACCGGCGAGAGAACCCGGCTCATCAAAAAAGCAAGCAACAAAAAGATGACAACAAATACCGATGCAGCCATCTGACAGACCAGATATTGGGTGTGTTTTCCCTGGAGATACAGGGCAGAAGTATCCATCTGATAGCGAATAATGCCGATAGTCTTTTCCTCAATCCTCACAGGCATAGAAAAATAGACCAGCATGGTATCTGCTGAGGGATAGGTCATGGTAAATGCAGCTTTTCCATTGATCGCCTGTGTAAGGTCTTCGGTCGGACCTTGTTCTAAAAGCTGCATCGTTCCATCCAGATAAGTTCCCTCCGGATCCAGTACGCTTAATCCTGATGTGCTCAACACATGCAATTCCCGAACGATATCACCCGCAATGGCCTCATAACTCTTCGTATCATTGTTCGCATGATTCAGCATCAAAAGCTGGCGGACATAGATCTCTGTAGTCTCCTGGATATTTTGAAGATTCTGCGCAATCTGTTCCTCCTGGTTGCGATATAGCTGCATCTGAATCCCACCATATAAGAGACAGCCGCCGGCGACAAAGACAGCCAAAAGCACTGCCGCCATCTGCCGCCAAAGGCCAAAGTGATAAAGTTCTTTTTTATGGAACATACTTATACCCCACTCCAAAGATGGTCACTAAAGATTTGTCCAATCCCGTCTTTTTGCGGATGCGCTGGACATGGATATCCACTGTCCGCGTATCACCTTCATAGTCGTATCCCCATATGCGGTCCAATAATGTCGTACGGGTAAAGACCTGCCGGGGATGTTTCAAAAAAAATACTAACAGTTCATATTCCTTGGGTGTCAAATTGATAAGCTGCTCCTGGACATAGACCGTGTGTTCTTGTTCCAACACGGTCAGCGCTCCGCAGACCAACTGTTCTCTGTCATGTTTCCCATTTGCTTTGTCAAAACGGCGCAGGATGGTTCTGACTCGCGCTATCACCTCCCTTAGATCAAAAGGTTTTGTGATGTAATCATCCGCGCCGGCTTCCAAGCCATAGAGCTTATCTTCCATCGCTCCGCGGGCGGTCAGCATGATGATGGGCATAGTATAGGCTTCTGTCAGCATCCGGCACACATCCACCCCGCTGATATCCGGCAGCATCCAGTCAATCAGCGCCAGATGCGGCTGCTCCTTTTGAGCCATGGCAAAGCCCTCTCCTCCCGTACAGGCACACTGCACGAGAAAGCCCTCCTTTTCAAATCCGTACTTTAAGATATCTGCAATCGGTTTTTCATCTTCAATAATTAATATTTTTTTCTCTTCCATCGTATCTTCTCATGTCTTCTGATCGTGATCTGTTTTACCCTTGTCAGTCTATCGAATAAGTATAACCCGAATATATCAAAAATGTAAATAATTTGTAACATGCATAAAGCAAACCTTTTGGTTATGCTTTTCACCACAGACAGCGTTTTTTTGTATACAACTTACTAAAAATATAGATACAAGTTGCAAAAATGTGTGAAAAAATTTGCGTAAAGGCGCCGAAAAAACGAAAAAACGATTTACATGCTCTCTTTTACGATATATATTATAACCAAACAAAAGGCGCTTTCACCAAACGGATTCGTGAAAATAACAACATTTTTTCCTGCCGTTCGTGATATTGCCGAAAGGCATACGCCATGTTTTGTATACAAATTGATTTCTGCAGAGACAACTTGTAAATATAACTTTAAAATTCAATCTTATGTTGGGAGGACAACAAGTATGAAGAAAAAACTACTAAGTACAATTCTTGCGATTTCTATGGTAGCAGCGATGATGGTCGGCTGCGGCGGCAATGAAACAACACCTTCAGATGCTGCACCAGCGGATAGTGAAGCAGCTACTGATGAGACAGGGGCAGAAGGAGCGCCGGCTGCGGCAGCTACAGATGGGGAAACTGCGAGAATCGGCGTGGCAATGCCAACCCAGTCTTCCGAGAGATGGATCAAAGACGGCGAAAACATGAAGCTAAAACTGGAAGCTCTTGGCTATGAAGTGGATCTTCAGTATGCAGAGGATGAGGTGCAGACACAGGTCTCTCAGATCGAAAATATGATCTCATCCGGCGCAAAGTGTCTGGTAATTGCAGCTATTGACGCAGGCGCACTGACAACTGTAGAAGAGCAGGCAAAAAATGCCGGTATTCCGATCATTGCCTATGACCGTCTCTTGATGGACAGCGATGCGATCTCCTACTATGCATCCTTCGATAACGAAGGTGTTGGTACTGCTATCGGCGAGTACATCAAGAATAAAAAAGATCTGGATGCTGCCAGAGAAGCAGGCGAGAGCTATACCATCGAGTTCTTTATGGGTTCACCGGATGACAATAACGCCGTATTGCTTCACAAAGGTGTGATGGGTGTTCTTCAGCCCTATCTGGATGACGGTACACTTGTATGTAAGACCGGCAGAACTTCCTTTGATGATACCTGTATCTTAAGATGGTCTCAGGAGACCGCTCAACAGTGGTGTGAGAACTATCTGACAGGTTATTATGCAGATGAAGATCTGGACATCGCCTGCAGCGCATTTGACGGATTTTCCTATGGTATCAAAGCCGCTCTTCAGGGTGCTGGCTATACCGCTGAGAACTGGCCTTTAGTAACCGGACAGGACGCAGAGCTGATGGCATGCAAAAATATCCTTGACGGAACCCAGACTGCTACCATCTTTAAAGATACCAGTCTTTTGGCTGATAAATGCGTAACCATGGTAGAAGCAGTGATGAAAGGCACAGAGCCGGAGATCAATGATACCACAACCTATGACAACCATGTCATCGTAGTGCCTTCTTATCTGTGTACTCCTGTGGCAGTTGACAAAGACAACCTTGTGGAAGTGGTAGTCGAAGAAAGCAAATATTATAAACCAGAAGATCTGGGACTGTAATAACAGCCTGACTGTGGCGGCGGCTCGAACCGCCGCCTTTTTACAGGAGTTCATCCGAAGGCAGAGGCCAGATACAGACACGACTGGTCTTCTGCCACGGAAATATTAAGAAAAGGAGCAAGAGGTATGTCAGATTATATCTTGGAGATGAACCACATAACCAAGGAATTTTCAGGCGTGAAAGCACTCGATGATGTGAATCTAAAAGTGAAAAAAGGCGAGGTTCATGCGTTGTGCGGAGAAAACGGAGCCGGAAAATCCACGCTGATGAACGTGCTCTCCGGCGTATATTCCTACGGAACCTATTCCGGCGATATCGTCTACAAAGGAGAGATCGGAAAATTCCACAAGATCAAAGACAGTGAAGCCAAAGGAATCGTCATCATCCATCAGGAGCTGGCACTAAGCCCATATCTGTCCGTAGCAGAGAATGTATTTCTGGGAAATGAGCAGTGTTCCGGCAAAGGCGTGATCGACTGGACGAAGACCAGAGCTAAGGCGACCGAGATGCTTGCAAAGGTAGGACTAGAAGACGAAGACGTGAATGTACCTGTCAGTTCTCTGGGTGTGGGCAAACAGCAGCTCATCGAGATCGCCAAGGCCATGGCCAAGGATGTGGAGCTTCTGATTCTGGACGAACCTACAGCCGCACTTAACGATGAAGAGTCCGCAAAGCTTTTGGAGATCATGCTGGAGCTGAAAAAACACGATGTGACCATGATTATCATCTCGCATAAGCTGAATGAGATCAGCTATGTGGCGGATTCCATCACGGTCATCCGTGACGGACACACCATCGAGACACTACAAAAGGGCGTGGATGATTTTTCCGAAGACCGTATCATCAAAGGTATGGTGGGACGTGAATTGACCAACCGTTACCCGATTCGTGAGGGAGTGACCATTGGAGATACCATCTTTGAAGTACAGAACTGGAATGCCTATCATCCAGAAGATCCCAATCGGCAGGTATTAAAGGATATAAACATCCAGGTAAAAGCCGGCGAAGTCGTAGGACTTGCGGGACTGATGGGAGCTGGACGTACCGAATTTGCCATGAGCGTATTCGGAAAATCCTATGGACAGAAGATCAGCGGTACGGTAAAGATGAATGGCAAAGAAGTAGATCTGAAAGATGTACGGACAGCCATCGACAACAAGTTGGCCTATGTATCCGAAGACCGCAAAGGCAACGGACTGGTCCTGATCGACGATATCAAGAAAAATATGACTATGGCAGCTCTTCGTAATTTCTTCTCCAAAAACGGTGTGGTAGATTCCAACGAAGAGATCCTAAAAGCAGAAGAATATAAGAAACTGATTAATGTAAAAGCCAATTCCATCGACCAGGCGGTAGGTTCTCTCTCCGGCGGCAACCAGCAGAAAGTGGTTCTTGCCAAATGGATGCTGACCCAGCCGGATGTACTGATTCTGGATGAACCCACGCGTGGTATTGACGTGGGTGCAAAGTATGAGATCTACTGTGTCATCAACGATCTGGCAAAAGCAGGAAAAGCGGTCATCATCATCTCCTCTGAGATGCCGGAGATCATTGGCACCTGTGACAGGCTGTATGTGATCAATGAGGGCCATATCGCAGGCGAACTGATGAAGGAAGAGATGACTCAGGAAAAGATCATGGGCTGTATTATGGCTGATAACAGGAAAGGTGCGTAATCATGGAAAATAAAAAAGTTGTCAATATTGATATGAGACAGTACGGTATGGTACTGGCGCTTATAGCGGTTTATCTTATTTTTGCAATCCTGACCGGCGGCAAAAATCTGTCTCCGGCAAACATCAACAACCTGATCATGCAGAATGGTTATATCGTCATCCTGGCCGTTGGTATGCTGTTGTGCGTACTGACTGGCAATGTCGACTTAGGTGTCGGCTCCATCGTGGCAACCTGCGGCGCCGTCATCGGTATCGGTATGGTGGACTATGGATGGAATATGTGGATTGCCATTATCGCAGCACTGATTGTTGGTCTGCTCTGCGGTATGTTTGCAGGATTTTTTATCTCCAAACTGGGGATCCCTCCTTTTATTGTAACACTGGCAACCATGCTGATGGGCCGTGGTCTTACCTATGTGCTCTTAAAAGCACAAACCAAAGGACCTCTTCCCAATAATTTTGTCTACATAGGCGCAGGCTTCCTTCCGACGATCAAGGTAGGCAACATTGACCTGGTATGTCTGATCGTGGCGGCAGTAATCTCCGTACTGATTGTGCTTGCAGAATTAAAGAGTGTTGCAACCAAGAAAAAATATGGATTTGCAACGAATCCTACCTGGCAGTTAATCGTAAAAGATGCTATTATCATTGGTATCGTATGGTTCTTCTTCTACAAACTGGCTTGCTACAGTGGTATCCCGTTTGTATTGGTTTTGATGGCGCTTTTAGTAGGACTGTATCATTTTATCACCACCAAGACCGTGGCTGGACGTCAGATCTACGCACTGGGCGGCAATGCCAAAGCAGCAAAACTGTCCGGTATCAATACCGAGAAGGTGTTCTTCTGGGTATACACCAACATGGGACTTCTCTGTGCTGTAGCTGGTATCGTCCTGTCTGCACGTAACGCGTCTGCAACGCCAAAGGCCGGCGATCAGTTCGAGATGGACGCTATCGCCTCCTGTTATATCGGCGGTGCTGCTACTTCCGGAGGTATCGGTACGATTATCGGCGCTGTAGTCGGAGCCTTTATCATGGGTATCTTAAATAATGGTATGTCCCTGTACGGTTTTTCCACAGATTTGCAGAAGATTGTAAAAGGCGCGGTACTCTTAGGCGCCGTTACCATCGACTTGGTATCCAAACGGAAAAAATAAGAGCGGAATATTTGGTAAAAGGAAGGGCCGCCTTTTGGCAGCGGCTCTGTGAGAGTATATGAGGCGACAGGAAGCAAAATATATATCACTGGTAAACTGGATCAAGGAAAAGATCAATCAAAAAGAACTGCGTGCGGGAGATAAGCTGTATTCGGAAAATGAACTGAGCCGGATGTTTGGACTGAGCCGCCAGACGGTACGCCATGCCCTTGGTGTCTTAGAAGCAGAAGGGCTTTTGGAGAGAGTCCGGGGCAGCGGCACCTATGTCGGAAGCCGAAAGGGAAGCATCCGAAAACGGCTGATGAACATCGCAGTCATCAGTACTTATGTGGACGGCTATATCTTTCCGCCGACGCTGCAAGGCATCGTGCAGACCCTGTCCGGCTCAGGCTATACCACGCAGATCGCCTTTACCAACAACCGGGTAGACAATGAGCGCAAAATTTTAGAAGGAATCCTGGAAAAAGACAATGTCGATGGTGTGATTGTGGAAGCGACCAAAAGTGCACTTCCCAATCCCAACTTGGAATATTATCAGGAACTGAAAAGACGCCAGATCGCATTGCTGTTTTTTAACTGCGGCTATCCGGAATTAGATGCGCCTGTCGTGGCACTTGACGATGTTCATGTGGCAGAGGAGGCAGTCAATTACCTGCTCTCCCAAGGGCACCGCA
Organism: uncultured Lachnospiraceae bacterium; assembly: GCA_910585995.1. Lineage (GTDB taxonomy): Bacteria > Bacillota > Clostridia > Lachnospirales > Lachnospiraceae > Hominiventricola. Next base: position 24,130 of record CAJUGG010000076.1, on the reverse strand, counting down.
AGATTGCCGGGATTTTCAAAGCGGATGACGGTCAGGGTAAACTTCGGTATACAGGCTATGTCAATGCGCTCTTGCGGGCGGGTCTGAATGTGGATGACAAAAGTATTCTCTGGATCGATACCATGGATCAGAAATCTTTGAGAATGATTAAGGACTCTGTTCTGCGAAGATTAATTGGCTGTACCGCAGTATTGTGCTATAATGATGAAGTGGCATTTGGATTGATTGAACTTCTTCACAAGGAAGGCTTTCGTGTTCCGGGCCAGCTTTCTGTGGCAAGCATTGATGCTTCAGAGTTATCCATGTTGGCAGAGCCTCATATTACGTCGGTTCCCTATCCGATGGAAGAGCTTGGGTGTAAGGCGGCCAAAAATATGCTTACCCTGATCGAAGAGCCGGATTTTGACGGTGAATATCTATTTCGCCCAAAGATCCTGGTGCGTGACTCGGTAAAGAAAATAGAAGGATTTTAACAGATAGTGTCAAGTAATTTATGAAAACAGCATCGGACCGGACAATGCCCAAAAGGATTTTCGAGTACAAAGTAATCGGAAATGCTTTTAGATATGGGGCATTGAGAGGGGAGATGCGGAACTTCAAATCAGCATCGGACCGGACAATGCTCAAAAGGATTTTCGAGCACAAAGTGATCGGAAATGCTTTTAGACATGGGGCATTGGGAGGGAAGATGCGGAACTTCAAATCAGCATCGGACCGGACAATGCCCAAAAGGATTTTCGAGCACAAAGTGATCGGAAATGCTTTTAGATATGGGGCATTGAGAGGGGAGATGCGGAACTTCAATAAGGAGACAAAAATGAAAAACTATAAATTCTGGTTTTGCACAGGTTCACAGGACCTGTATGGGGACGAGTGTCTGCGAAAGGTCGCAGAGCAATCTGCAAAAATCGTTGAGGGACTTAACAAAGGAGGCGAACTGCCGTTCGAAATCATCTTAAAGCCAACACTGATCAGTCAGGCTTCCATTCGTCAGACTTTAAATGATGCCAATAACGATCCGGATTGTGCCGGCGTGATCACCTGGATGCACACCTTCTCCCCAGCTAAGATGTGGATTATCGGACTACAGGAATACAAGAAGCCGCTGTGTCATCTCCTGACACAGTTTAATGAAGAGATCCCTTATGGCACAATCGACATGGACTTTATGAATGAAAACCAGTCTGCACATGGAGACCGGGAATATGGCCATATCGAGAGCCGCATGGGCATCGAGAGAAAATTAATCTTCGGCCACTGGAGCAATAAAGAAGTGCAGAAGCGTCTGGGAAGCTGGATGCGCACTGCAATCGGCGTGATGGAGTCCTCTCATACCCGCGTCTGCCGTGTAGGCGACAATATGAACAATGTGGCAGTCACAGAAGGTGACAAGGTAGAGGCACAGATTAAGTTTGGATGGGAGATCGATCACTATAATGTCAATGATCTGGTAGCCTATGTGGATGCTGTACCAAAGAGTGATGTGGATGCTCTGGTAGAGGAATACTATCAGAACTACGAGATCCTTCTCGAAGGCAGAGATGAAGCAGAGTTTCGCCGTCATGTGGCTGTACAGGCACAGATTGAGATCGGTGCAGAGAAATTTTTAAAGGACGGCGATTATCATGCAATCGTCACCCATTTTGGCATGTTGGGCGGCTTACAGCAGCTTCCGGGCCTTGCAATCCAGCGTCTGATGGAAAAAGGCTACGGCTTCGGCGCTGAAGGCGACTGGAAGACCGCAGCGATGGTACGACTGATGAAAGTGATGACCGAAGGCATCAAAGATGCCAAGGGAACTTCCTTTATGGAAGATTACACCTACAATCTGGTTCCAGGCAAAGAGGGCATCTTACAGTCCCATATGCTGGAAGTATGCCCGACGATCTCCGAGGGTCCCATCTCCATCAAAGTGCAGCCGCTTACGATGGGCAACCGTGAAGACCCGGCCCGCCTGGTATTTACCTCCAAGACCGGACCGGCAGTTGCCACATCCCTGATCGATCTTGGCAACCGTTTCCGTCTGATTATCAACGCAGTGGACTGCAAAAAGGTGGAAAAACCCATGCCAAAACTTCCGGTTGCGACCGCTTTCTGGACACCAAGACCCAATCTGGCAGTTGGTACAGAAAGCTGGATCTTAGCCGGCGGTGCACATCACTCCGCCTTTTCCTACGACCTGTCCGTAGAACAGATGGTCGACTGGGCAGCAGCTATGGGCATCGAGAGCGTAGTAATCGACGAAGAGACTACGATCCGGAACTTTAAAAATGAGTTAAGATGGAATGCGATTGCTTATCGGTAGAAGTTATTCTTTTACCATATCACATTTTTTGAAGTTCCACCCGCGGATTCTCTTTCGCAGCATCCTGCATCACTTGAAGCAGCGCTTTGGCATACTTGCCAAGCGCTGCTTCCATCTCTTCTTGATGGCAGAGGATGATCTGTATGTTTTCTGTCTTCTCTGTCAGACAGTCATACAAGGCGTCCAGATTGTGTCCATACCATGCGGGCAGATGAAGCTCTTCTGCCAAGGTCTTATGCAGCAGTTCTCTGGTAGTCAGTTTTTTTCCATCCAATCGACAAGTCAGCATCAGGATTCCTCTCCATATAAAAGTTCAAAAGATTCATAGTGGTCTTCGGTATAATAGATCAGTCCGTCGTTGGAAAAGACGATTCGTTTGGCGCCGCGTTGGTCGGCTCCTAGGGTATCAATATCACATTCTGTATAGCTTCGGCCTTCTTTTTCCGGTAAAAGTCCTTCATAATTTCCAAAATGGCTCCCGCCAATACACATCCCTGGCGCATAGGGTTCTAAGGAGCCTCCCTCCCATCCTAACTTCTCTGCTTCTTTTTTGGTGATAAAGTTGGACGGCAGATGCCCGTACTGATACAGATACAGCGCCACATCCTCCTTGGAAGTGTAGCTTCCGTCTTCTGGAAGCAAATCTTCTGTGGTATCTTCTGCCTCTGTCTCCTCAGAGGGCTGTGTTCCGTCCACTTCAGGATCTGCTATCTCATCATCCGATTCCAACTCCTGATCCGGCGCTGAAGACTCACTCTCTTGCGTAATAAGCGATTCCGGTTCTTCGCCGTCCTCCGCCTCTGTCTCTCGTGCCTCTCTTGCTGCCTGTGCAGTCTCCTGAATACGGTTTCCTTCATCCACCTGTACTCCAAACAGCGCTCCGCAGCCTGTCAGGCACAAGAGCAGACTGATGAAAATGAACAAATGTGTCAATTTTTTCAGATGTCTCATCTCTCTGTTTCCTCCTCTTTCTTTTCTGCCTTCTGTAGGCTCAGACTTTGTGCCGCCATAGGCAGATAAAACGGCACACAGAACATTACTGGCATAATATAACGCATCTGATAGTTAAACGTTGGTGCCGCGATGCAGACCAACAGTGCCACCAACAAGGGAAGCAGCGGCAGCAGATAGCGTTTTTTACCTGCTCCTAGCCAGACTGCTCCTAAAAGAATCGTCATCCAGGAGACAAATCCTGCATTTTCAAACCAGTTAAGCACCGGAATCCTGGAGAGCAGCTTGGCCACCCGCTCCATCACCTGGCGCACCCCGGCTAACTTTGCCGGCTGTACAATCTCCCACCGTACATCATGTCCTTCAATCTGGGAAGTCATCATATAGTTGTGTGCATACCCTTCCTGGTAAAACCAGCCATAAGCATTGTTCATGGTTGCCTCTATTGCATTGCCTGGATGTCTGATCAACTGGCGAAACCAGAGTCCAAAATAGGCAGTCAGATCCTGTGGGGACTCTGCATGAAAGGTATATTTTACCGGATCAGATGTGATCGGGTCATAGAGTTCTGCCAGATTCTCATAGTCTAATACCTGTGCGATGATCTCCTGGTCCGCTGGCAGCACTTCTTCTCCATAATCTCTTACATAGCGCGCGGTCTGCTGAAAAGGTATGGACAACGCTTCTTTCGGCCCATTGTCCTCCACCCCGCAGGCTGGCAAAAGTAACTTTTGATAGATTCCAAACAAAAGTATCGGAGCCAATACCATAAAAAGGATCCGCTTGCTTTTCTGTGGATTCTTTTGAAAAATCTGCCGGTACGTATAGACTGCCATCGCGACTCCTGATGCAAAGATCAGATAAAATCCCTCATTTCGGTTGCAGGCTACTCCCATACAAGCTAAGAGATATCCCCCCATCTGAGCGGCAGACAGATCTGCTTTTTCCTGCATGGTCCGCATCTGTTCATATAAAAGCAGCACCACAAAGATCACACAAGCTGTATAGGGTATATCTTTTTCCACAATCGTAGCTTCCATGGGAAAAAACTGCACCACACAGATGATTCCCAGTGCCAGAAAGCGGAACAGACAAGGCGTCTTCCAGCGCTTCATCAGCACAAATCCATAGCCAAACGCCGACCATAAAAGCGCAAGCTGTACCAGCAGATTCAGGAAAAATCCCAACGTATAGGAACCCAGTGCTCCTCCAAGCTGCATCAAAAGACTCAGGGCTAGCGTATGAAACGGCGGATAATAATTATTGATCGAGTTCCAGTAAAACTGCCGCATCTCCGCCAAAGTCTCCGGCATGGCTGCTCCCGGAAATTTAGCCAGTATATAAGGAAGCCAGCACACAAAGATGATCAGTACAGGTCTGAAAAATGCATGTTCCTCAAAGATCCACTCAGCCAGTCTTCCAGGGTTTTCCTCTCTTTTTTCTGCCATCTGTTCCAGTCCTTTAAGCAAAATCCCATAGATCCTTACAAACAGCTCATAATACCCGACCATCATGCCCAGAGCAATCAATTGATGGAAGGTATCCATAAAGATCAAATCCCAGGAATTGGTATAGCGAAAACTATATCCAAACACCAGAAAAAACGCCGTAAGCGCCGCAGGAACTCTTACAGCCCAGGCAGATATCCTCTGAAGTGAAGCCCTCTTTGTCTTCCCAAAAAACCACAACACAAAAAAAGCCAAAAGCCCATCCCGATACGTAAAGACCGGGAGCAAATATTCCAGCTTCTTAATATTCACTGCGATCAGATTAAAAAATCCTCCGACCGCTGCTTCCGCACTGATGCTGCTCAAATCCGCGCCCAATGAAACCATCAATGCAAAACACGCCAGCAGCGCACTCAGCAGCGACCCTATTCTCTCTCTTCTCATCTCTCACCTTCCTTTCAAGCATACTTTAGTATCTTACCCAATATTTGTCAATCAATTATCAACTTTGTCACTGTCAAGATGACTAAAGTTCATTTTCCTCTTGCAATTTATCAATAGTTTACATATACTTTCTATTATAGATACTAAAAAAATAGATACGGAAGATACCTATGAAGCGCAAATTACATCTTATCCTGACCTCTTGCCTTTTGCTATTATTTGTTCTCTATTTTCACCATACCGCCTCCAGTGCCTACACTCCCCCTATATCAGAACATACGTTCGCAGATCCCTGGTACGACTCCATCCTGAACAGCCGTGAATTTTCCACACTGATCGTCTCTATCCTGGCTGACGAAGACGACCTCTACTCGGAAGAGACTGGCATCCTCTCCACCCAATACATGTTGCGGGGCCGGGAGAGCGAGCGCGAAATCCGCATCTGCGTCTATAACTCCTGCGGCACTCCTCTGATCTCCCAGGGAGCCGGCCTGCGCATCAGCGGCGCCACATCCAGAAATGCTCTGCGCAAATCCTTTCGCATTATCGCAAGAGAAGAATATGACTCTCTGGCCCCCACATTTACGTATGAGTTCTGGGGTACACACCATACGATAGACGGCACGCATATGCCCATCCGGGAGTATCGTTCGTTTGTCCTCCACTCCATGCGTTATGCCATGGATTCCACGGGCATCCACAACAGCGTGGGATACTCTCTGGCCCGTCAGGCTGGTATCTTGGATGCCGCTCCCACTATCCCGGCCGCTGTCTATTTGAACGGAACCTATCTGGGTGCCTATTTTGTCATGCCCGCCAAAAATGACAACGCCTTGGCAGAATTATATAATATCCGTGATCCCAAAGATATCGAAATAGTAACCGTCTTTGAGGAAGAAAAGACCGGCCAGCAGCCCTATCCGGAACTGTTGGCAGAATATCTGGAATTTGTGAATTTTGTCCAGACATCCGATGTCAACAACCCGGACGTTATCGAGCAGATCGAAGCACAGCTCGACGTTCATCAATGTCTGCAATACTATGCAGTCAACCTGCTTCTGGCCAACGGGGACTGGATGGACAACAACCTGCGTGTATGGCGCTGCAAGAACAACGGCCTGCCCTATCAGGATCACAAGTGGAGATTTTTTCTCTATGATCTGGACTGGATCGGAAGCTTTCCGGATCTGGTCTCTCTGAATTTCCAGCAGGCGACGATGAGTAATGAGTATTACAATATCTTGCCAAGTCTTTTGCAGAATCCGGCATGGCTTGCAGAATTTAAAAGTATCATCGCCCAGATGGAAGCATCGGCCTTTTACCCGGAAAATATCGAAGCGGTCTTTGCTAGAGAAGACTCCCGTATGGCATCAGAGGCCTGCTACGATCTGGAATCCGAAGCTTTTTACAGCTATCGGCTGTATTCTGTCAACAGCAAACCTCTGACCGACGATGACCTGCTCACGCCAGAAGACCGGAACCATATGGTAGAAGATTTTAAAAGTCATCTGTTGAAAGCGCCAGCAATTGTCAATGAATGTCTTCAGACCTATTTTCCATAGGGATCACACCCATACGTTCCAATTCCCGGATCACGCCGTCCTCCTCCACACTCTCGCAGACCTGGTCGGCAATCTCTTTTAGCCTGGCGTCACCATTTTCCATCACCACCCCGCAGCCTGCCTGTTCGATCATCTGATAATCGTTCATGCTGTCGCCAAAAGCAATGGTATCTTCTACTCCTTTATTTAAAAAGTCTGCGGTCCATCGTATCGCCGTCCCTTTGTTGGAAGTCTTAGAAATCAGCTCTCCATTGTAATAGATCTGGGAGGTGGGCAGGAAAAATGCCACATAGAACTCTTGTTCCATCGCTTTTGACACTGTCTGTACCTCTTCTTCACTCCATACCGTAAAGGCAATCTTGGGAATCGGTTCTTTTTCCCGTTCCCAGTCTTCGATATTCCCCACATTGTTTCGTTTCCGAAAAAAATCCTTCCACCTGGCCAGCTCTGGATTGTCTTCTGGAACAGGTTCACTGCCGGCCAGAATCCGTGCCCCTCTCTCGGATACATAGACATGATTAAACCCTTCCAGCACATAGATCGCGCCCATTTGCTCCAGAAACGCGCAGGCACGCCGCACTAGGGACGGTTCCATAAAAGTGCGGTGAACATTTTTTCCATGAATCCAGATGTCACTGCCGGCACTAGCTAGAATACCATCAAGTTCAAGGTCATCTAATTCTGCCGGCAGCGTGCAAAAAGAGCGGCCCGTACAAATAAAGACCTGATGTCCCAATGCCCTGGCCTTTTTTAATCCCTCCCGCACACCGCGGCTGATCCCTTTGCCCCACGTCAGTATCGTTCCATCTATATCCAAAAAAATCAATTTTAGTTTCATTTTTATCTGCTCCTTGTATCTATTCTTTTTGTGAGCCTATATGGTAATACAGTGCAAAAAAAACTTTTGTCACCAGATAACATGGCAGAGTAAGGCCATGCTTCATCATAAATATATAGATTTTTACCGACAGGCCAATCCGGTCCATCGTATGATGGTATAAGGCCTCCTGTACAGAAGCATCCTGACACATAGCCTTTACCTTTTTCAATATGGTTCCAAAAGAATCCGTATGATTTCGCCAGATCTCATTTTTCACTGCCATTACAGCAAGACTTAAAAAGTCATTTCGAATCTGCGGACGAAAGTCATACACTCCTTTGGCATCCGAGATGGCCTCCATTCGCGCCCGCAGCAATTTGATCTTCTCCAGATAGTGCGGATCATACCCTCCGGTCATGGAAGACATATGATACCAATAATGATACGGATAATAATCCGGCACGATACAGATCTTCTTCGCATCCAGCACCGCGGCAAAGACCATCTGCAAGTCTTCCCCCACCGTCACTTTGTCATCCCAAAGTTCCAGATTCCTTTCCACCACATGTCTTCGAAACAATTTGGTCACTCTGGAAGGCTGCAGCGAACGCCCGATAAAACTGCCGTCGTTTAACAAAACCGGATACAACGCCTTCAGTTCCTGTTCCTCATAGGCTAGCTGCCGCATCTGGTTGGTCTCTTTGCGGGGCGGATAGTCTCCATCGGCATAGTCAAAGACCAGCCCCGCCATGGAGATATCTGCCTCTTGTTCAAAAAGACTCAGCGCCAGGCGTTCATACATATCCGGATCAATATAGTCATCACTGTCCACAAACCCCAAAAGATCCGCAGATGCATGCCGCACGCCTTCTTTCCAGGCAGAAGTCAGACCTCCATTTTTTTTGTGAACTGCGATAATATGTTCATATCTTTTAGCATAGTCATCACAGAGCGCCGGACAGCCATCCGGAGAGCCGTCATCTACCAGAACGATCTCCAGATTCTCATAAGTCTGGGCAAGGATACTCTCCACACACCGTCCCAGTACCTCTTCCACGCCATAGACCGGTACAATCACACTGATTTTCTCTCTCATCCTGCCTCCTGCATCCTTCTTAAGAGCCTTTGATACCACGCAGGAGACAGGCCAAACAAGCGATATCCCATACGCGTCCTCAAGGGGAGTCTTTGTATCCATCTCTTTCCCTTTGCCTGGTAGAATCCAAGCCGCCTTTTTAACTCTGCCCGAAGAAATGGTGCCCCTTCTACCTCATCTGTACAGCGAAAATAAAATGTGATACAGGCATCACACAATTTTTTATAAGCTTTGGGAAGCAGCCTGTCATATCCCGTCTCCTGAAAAAACACAATCCGCTCCTCCTGCGCAGTCAGCCAGTCCATCCTCTTTTCTGAAAAACTGGCCGTAATGCTCTTTGTATTCTGGGTAAAATAACCATACAATACCCGGTCTGTAAAAGCTAGTTTTCTGCATTGGTGAAATAACAGATACGTCGTAGCCTCATCCTCGTGAATCCTTCCCTCAGGATAACGAATCTTAGAAAACAGCTCCCGCCGATACAGCTTGTTCCATGCCACCACAAAATAGGTCGCTTCTTCCTCTTCACCATAGAGCTGCTCCATCAGGCTCTCTCCCCGATAGACCTTATAAGACCGGCTCTTCACGCACTCTAAGGGTTCTCCTGACACATAGGCAAAACGGCACTGGCTGATCTCTGCCTCACTCTCCTGCATCAGTTCATACAATGTCTTAATATAATCTGCCGCCACATAATCATCCGAATCCACAAAAGCCACATAGTCTCCCCGCGCGATAGAAAGCCCGGCATTGCGCGCACCTGAGAGTCCTGCATTTTCCTGGTGAATCACCTGAACACGGGCATCTCTGGCCTTGTAGGCATCACACAGAGCCGGACAACTGTCAGGAGAGCCGTCATCCACTAAGATAATCTCGATATGCGGGTACGTCTGGGACAAGAGACTCTCCACACACCGCCCCAGATACGCTTCCACACCATAGACTGGTACAATAATACTGATCAGTGCATCCATCTATCTCCTCCTTCTCACCCAATGCAGGATCTCTGCGATCACACTGCGCAATACGCACAGAACATACACTATAAAGATCTGCTTTCTTTTTAGGAAAAACCACAGAATCCGATAATCCAGATAAGAAAATACTGCTGTATCTCCTCTTGTCTCCACCCAGGGGTCCTTGGCATACTGTCTGATGATCTGCCGCTTTTCCCTGTAAGACAAGGAGGAATCTCTTGGTAATCTTTCACATTCATCCATCACTTCATTCATATACCGGGTAAAGATCCGGCTTTTCGCTTCAGAAATCGAACTTGTGTTCCTCCATTGACTTACGTAAAAATCCTCTGTCTCCTTACAGATCCTCTTCGCCAACTTAAGCCGGTCCCCCCGCTTTTGAGAAGACAGGGTTACTTTCTTCTCCTCCTGGATATAGTAGCAGAGGGGTCTAGACAATATCGCCACCTTTTGACATCGCCTGAGATAATCCAGATTAAAGAGCAGATCTTCTCCCAGACTTAAGGATGTGTCAAACTCTCCTAACAATTCCTTTCGGTACAGTTTATTCCAGGGCATATTTAAAAAGCTTCTTTCATACAAGCTCAAAAACTCTTCTTCAAAGGTCTCCATCTGATAGCTTCTGGTCTCTTTCGGCAACTTGATAAGATCTGCTCCCTCATACAGATGATGATATCCGCACAATACCAGATCACTGTCTGTCTCTGTCTGACACTTTGCCATCTGTTCCAGATAGTCCTCTGCCACATAGTCGTCACTGTCCGTAAACAGTACAAAGCTCCCCTTCGCCGCCCGTATCCCTGTATTGCGCGCTGCAGACACTCCTGTATTTTTTTGATGTACTACATGTATTCTCGAATCTTCTTTTGCCAGGGTATCACAGAGTGCGCCGCTTCCGTCTGTAGAACCATCATCCACCAGGATCACTTCTAGATCTCTCTTAGTCTGCGAAAGCCAGGACTGCACACACCGCACAAGTCCTTCCCTGGCCTGATAGACAGGTATCACCACGCTATACATCTTAAGACACTCCTTTCAGTTTCGAACGCACCATATGAAGCACCATCGTCCGCTCTTCCTTTCGCAGGATGATATAAAAATTGATCAGAAGTGCAATCGGTCCCACCACAATACCCGTAAGGATTAGTCTGCCCCAAGTATGGATGGGATACAACACTCTCGACAGACACCCCAATGCCGTAATGGTTCCGATGGAAAAACATCCCAGCACAATATCACTGTAAAAGCGGTTCCAGCGGATCTCTAAGCAGTGTGCCGCATAGACAGGAGTAAAGATCAGATTGCGTAAAAGTCCTGTCACCATACTGGACAGCGGAAAACACATCGCTCCCATCTGCGTCGTCTTTAGAAGTATCAGAGACATCACCGAAGAGAGCACCCCGGAAGCCAGCAATACCAGAGAGTTCCATTTGACCTTTTTGGTGATAATAAACACATGATACAACACCTGGATACTCATACTGACATAAAGGACTCCCACCGCCAAAAGAGACAGTCTCTGCAAGGCATAAGGGTTCTTAGAGGGCTGCCACAATGCATAAAAATCCAGTCCATACGCCGTCAAAAAAGCGATCGGAACGCTCATCAAAAAGATCAGGATGCGATTGCAGCTCTTGATGATCTCCACCAGTTTTTCCTTGTCTCCTTCTGCGTAGGCGATTGTGATCTGAGGATTAAAGACCCCCACAATCGTCCCCATCAGACTGGAGATCGCTGTGGGCACCTGTTTTGCCAGAGACAAAAGCGTCATGGATGCATTTCCATCCAGAATCAAAGCACCTGACAGCAGGATATCCACACCATCTAAAAGCTGCTGCCCAAGCCTGGTCAAAGAGTTCCACGCGCCAAGAGAGATAAGCTCCCACACCTTTTTCCAGCGAAAATTAGAGGGTGTCATCTGGATGTCCGGCAAGAGCTGCCTGGTGAACTTCCGGTTCCAATAGGCAATATAAGAGGTGCTTAACAGAGATGCCGCACCGATAAACCAAAGAGTCGGTTTCCACAGAAAAAATGTCCCCACCAAAAATACAATCCGGATGATATCCGCAATCATCGTACGGATCGAAGTCAGATCCAGCCGGTTGGTGGCATAGGTGGACACTCCGTACACCGACGTGATAATGCTCAGAAAAAAATTGGCAAATACAAAAGCCCACAAAAGCTGCACATCTCTTAAGATTGACCCTGGCACATTTAAAAACGGCATATATCCCATAAACAGGACCATCACAAGCGCCGGCACCAAAAAAATCCCAGCCATAATGACATTTCCAAAAAAAACAGATGAAAAATACTCGCTGGCTGTCTGTTTTTCTCCCCTGTGAATATGAATGGTCACAAAACGGCTGGCCATGGTATTTAGCGCAGACACAGCGATCTGCGCATAGAGAACAAATTGATTGGCAAGCGCGACCAGTCCGTACGTATTGGCCCCGATCTGCTCCTCGATCACTCTGGCCAGGACAAAGCTAATGCCCATATTTACCGCAAATGCCAACAACTGTGCGGCCATATTGACCGCCAATCTTTTCTTATCCATCCTACTCTCCTTATACCATCGTCACCTGCCGGATGACATAGGCAATGGTCAATAACTGCCCTGCGACCGCCGCAACTGCAATCCCCCGGTCAACCCGACATCTCAAAGTGATAAGACGCTGTCTGCACGCGGCAAAAAAGACCGGCATAAAAGGAAGAAAATACCTTCCCTGTACTCCTTCAATGGACACATGTCCCATAGGCGTCCAGCCAAGCAGCATCCCCAACAGGATCAGACCTGTACAGGCCAAGCACCAAAAGAACATCCATCCCTTTTGGCTCCTCTGTATCTGCACTTCACTGTCTTGTACATTCAGTGTAGATAAAAACAACAGAAACCAAAACAAAAAAACTACCAACAAAGAAGTCTCAATCTCCACCCAGCCAAGCTTATATCCCACTAAAGATTCCAGATAAAATCCTCCTTTATCCAGCAGTGTATTGACCATCATATAGATCAGCTTCAGAGGCTCTTTCAGAAAATATCCCATCGTATAGCCGCTTAGATACGTACTTCCGTCTCCGGTACTGACCACACTGGTCGCTGTGGTGGTCGACACCATCCCGCTCACCATCTGTATATGCTTCATCAAGAAAGCCAAAAGAGGAATCCCCACAAGCGCTGCATTTCCCATCATACGCTCTCTTTTCCCCTCATACTGAGCCGCCGGAATCAAAAGCGGCAAAAAGCATAACGGCAGATAACTCCCGTTTTTACAGACCACCAAAAATACAGCCACCAGCTGCAAAAGCACCATCTTCTGTCCCGTCATCCGCTCCTTGGAAAAGATCGCTTGCAGACACAGACAACAGTAAAAGAACACAATCCCATGCACCATCGCATCATGGGAAAAAGAAGTACACTGCTGCAGATTGACCGGCAGAAGCGCGAGTACAAAGAGCGTCATCTGTCCCCAAGAAAGCCTTCTCACCCCTGCCCAGACAAGCAGAGCAAAGACCATAAGATTCAGATAGCGGGCCAGCAAAAGCATCGGAACCGTCCCCAGATGAAGCAGCCTCGCCGCACACATCCCCAGAACAGCCGGCACATACAGCCAAAAGCTGCCTTCGATATTGCTGCTGACTTCCTGCTCCACCATCCGTTCATCCTGCGCCTTTTGAAACATCCCATAATAAATATTCCGATAATTTCCAAAAGAAGGAGAAGAAGTAAATTCCATCCTGGCATCGTCCGCCCGCATCAGACAGAGCGTGTCTCCAAGCGATGGATACCCCAACAGCTCATTGCTGTAGCGATAAGCCATATCCATATGTTTTGCCTCATCCGGCACCATCTCAGGCGTCAAGAGCACATTGTAAAACAGCCCCAGGCACAACACCGTCACCAACAGCACATGCGCAAGAGACACTCTTCTTACAAATGTAAGATACCAAAAAACACAGACAAAAAATTCTACACCCAAAAAGATCAAAAAGAAAAATCGTTTTAAAAAAATGTTAAAATACAAATAGGCATTGACACACAATCCCTCTGTGCTGGTCATCCAAAAAAGTCCGCTGTCCCATAACTCCGGAGAAAAAGTAAGGTCGATCTGATACACATGATCCGCCACTCCGACCTGCGAATCCGTAAACAACAGTCCCGCATACTCTCCCGCCACAAACTGAGACGCCTCCACATCCGTCTCACACAACACCTGAGAAAGCGTAAGATCCGTCACCACCGCATGCATACGCCCCTCAGACAACTGTACCCCCTCCTCCAGCCAAAAACGCACGCCAAATCCCGTCAGCTTGTCCTCCTTCGGCCGAAGCGTCTGACTCACCCGCGCAGACTCACCCGTCACCGCCTGCATCTCCCCATCCGCCTCCAAAATCACCGCCTTCTCCGTCGTATTCTGTGCAATCCGAATCTGTGTATCATACAGATAAAAAAACAATCCCGCCACCAAGACAACCGCTCCCGCAAGAGAGAACCACTCCCTCCTCGAAGGCATCACAATCCAGGCAATCCGCTCCCGCTTTCCCCTCGGCGCCCTCTTCACAAATCCCCCTGCTCCACAGACTCCCACTCCCGCCAAAAACAAAATCAAAGCCGTCAGCAGAGGTTTTTGATACTGATGAACCGACACCCAATACGTCAAATTATAGACCAGGCTTTTCGATAACTTCTCCCCATCCAAAAACCCTTCCCCCGGCGTCACCGTCGTCTCATTCAGCCAGACCGAAGGCCCTGCTCCAACCACATCACACCAGATCCGCACCGTCAGAGGCAGAGATTCCTCCTCCCCCTTATCCCCAAAAACCACCGGCACAAATCCAAACTGATCCTCCTTCATCTGTCGAAGCGCTATCTCACTCTCACCAATCACCACATCCCCCTCAAGCGCCTCCATCCATAACATCCCATCCTCAAAAGTATGCCCATTTACCGAAAAGAAAAATCCAATCTCCTTTGCCGTCCTCTTTGGCTCCCCCAGCACAAATTCCAGAACCTTCCCCTCTGTCAGCTCCTCCGTCTTTGAACGCAAGTTCGCCTGATTCGCGCCCTCCAGCCCCACAGACCGCATCTGCCGCACCGGAACCGCCATCCCAACACCCATCACCACCAGACAAATCACTGCCCAGACCATCAACCATTTCCCTCTGTCCCTCATCCCAGACCTCCTTACATATCCCAATGGGGCTGTCACCAAGTGACAGCCCCCCTAATATCCATTCCCTCTAACAATCCCCCCTATACCTATCAATCCCCAGGAGCCGCCCCAAGGGCCTGCCCCAAAGGGGACGGTGTAAAATGGGGTGTCCTGACTCGCACAAATAGTGCTGTGTAGATTGGAGCGGACAGTCTGTGAAGTTTATATGAACCAGGCGGACACTTATGTGTCCGATTGGGGCATACAAACTTTGCAGACTATCCGTTACACTCTATGCAGACATTTGTCGAGTCAGGGCGCCCCATTTTACGCCGTCCCCTTTGACGTCAGGCCCTTGGGGCGGCTCCGTCGCCTCTATTCTTCATCCTCCACCCGCAACAACCTCACACTCGTCTCCAGTCCCTCCGGACCTACACATCCTTCTGGCACTGTCACCGTCACCGGCAGATGATACGTCCCTGCCCGCTGGCAAGCACTTAGATCCACACTTGCCGATATATTCTCCAGCGACACCCCAGCAAGCGCTTCTACCATCCCGCTGACCACTATCTCCAGAGGCGGCGTCTCTGACAGATCCAGTGTATACCCTTCTGGCACATTCTGATACTGAATCTGCCCGCCAGTCAGCACATAGCTCACCGACTGATAAGGAACGATCTCCATCGTGACCACAATCTCCCTGTCACTTTCATTGGGTATCAAAAGGCCGCTGCTTAAATACTGACTGATATCCACCGTCTGTACCACTTTTCCGCTCTCCCGATCCGGATTCAACGCCTCCGGAGGAATATCCAGATTATAGATCGGCCCAATCTGTGACTTCAGTCCTGCAATCTCCACCGTCTCCGGCGTATAGGAGATCGCACTCAAACCATATCCTTCCGGCGCTACCTGGCTAATGTCAAAGCTGATCCCCACCTGTTTTGTATTCAAGGTAGTCACAGTCACTTCAAATTCGGAATCTTTGCCAATATAATTCAGATATGTCCCGTCCACAGGATTCCCATCACCATCTAACAACTGCAACGTAGATAATCGAACAACAGTTCCCGTAATACCTGTAATATTTACTTCTGCCTTTACCCGTTTGATCCGCTCCACCGTGGATATGGGACCAGTAATCTCCACTAGTGTCTGGGCCGGTATCGTGCTGCCTACCACTAAGCCATTGCCACATTCTCCCTTGGTCTCTACAGCTACCTTGAACTGCTTTGTCACGGATTGTTCAATGCTGACCAGCACATTCTCTCGGTTCTGTTCAATCCGGTCAATGGTCGCATTGCCCGTATATTCCACTTCGATCTTGACCATACTGCCATAGCGCAGATCCTTTTGCATATCCGCCGTCACAATAAAATCCGACGCTTTTAAATCTTTTAACACAGACCGTCTTGCATAGACAGTCAGATCCACCGTATCCGTCCCTTCTTCAATACGGCACATCTGCCCCTGTGTCGTCAGGATATCGGTATTGATCATATTGACCTTTACATTTCGAAAAGGCTTGCTGTCAATAGCATCATCAATATTGACCACCATGAGCCACAATAAAACCGCTGCCACTACAGAAAGGATCTTCAGCAGCAGATTGTTAAATATCTTTGTCTTCATGCTTGCTCCGCCCTTTCCATAATTTAATTTTCCGGCCATCCTCTGCCTTCGCCTGTAAAGCTTCCAACTGTTCTCTCAACTGCTCCTGATTCAGATTGCGCAGGATTCTCCCGTTTTTGGCGACAGAGACAGCACCTGTCTCCTCTGATACAATAATCGTCAGAGAATCACTCACTTCGCTAATCCCCACTGCCGCACGATGTCTCGTTCCCAATGCCTTACTCAGATTCATATTATCTGACAACGGCAAGTAACAAGTGGCAGACCGGACCCGGTTCCCGGACAGAATCACCGCTCCATCATGCAGCGGTGTATTTTTTTCAAATATATTTAACAATAACTGATTGGATACGATCGCATCTATAGCAATCCCCGTCCGGTCGTATTCCAGCAGACTGACACTTTGTTCCATCACAATCAGTGCCCCGGTCCTGGCCTTTCCCATCTCAAAACATGCCCGTACCAGCTCGGATACCGTCCGGTCAGACAGATTCTCGTCCTCTCTTTTTACATTATCAAGCCCTACAATCGAACTCAAGATATTTTTCTCGCCCAACTGCTCCAGCGCGCGGCGCAGCTCCGGCTGAAACACGATAATCACCGCTGTGATTCCAAGGCTGAAAAAATTCTCTGAGATCCAGAGAATCGTATTCATATGAAAAAGCTGTGCCACCGCCAACAGCGCCAGCACTACCGCAAACCCCTTTAAGAGCGTCCACGCACGAGTGGATTTAATCCAGATCATAATCTGATAGATGATAAAGGACAAAATGATAATCTCTGCCATATCAGTTTTCGTAATATTCAAGGCATCCCATGCGATATACTGATTCAGCTGTTCAAGACTCATTTTTTCACATCCCTTCTATATCAGATACATTCCTGTCTAATGTTTTCTTCTTCCTGTCTTTTGTCTGGAATTAATCTTTTTTACTTTTTTATCGGAGATGGCAATGGACATCTTCGGCACTGCCTTCACATAATAATAATACTCATCGTCTTCAAACTGGGTATATTCAGTCCGGGAATAATCCACGCTAAATACAAAAAACTCCACCACCAGCGCCAATAAAAAAGACAGAAGCGTCCCGATTACCAGAGAACCAATCGCCACATTTGTCTCCATCACCATAGAGCCGATTAAAAACAACACAATATTGACAACCGCACCAATACCGATTGCCAGATACCACGAATAGTCCAGGCTCAGCTTGCGGATCCCATAGACGATCACCACCACGACTGCAAACACCAGTACGGTCAGGATCATCAGCCGGTTGTTCAGCATGCTTTCGATCAGGCTTAAAAAGCGGGCGGACATCTCCTCTGTCTCCGAACTGCCCAGCATCTTCTCATTGTTTTTCATATAATACATCAGATAGTAGACAATCGTACCACATCCTATCGGCACTGCACTCACCGGTGCAGCCACCAGTCCCAAGATCAGAGGTATCGCATACGGAATCCTTAAGAAAAATGCCATCGGCGTCAGCACCAGCACATATCCATATCCCGGAGCCACCCGAAAATACACAGCATACATGATAAATAACAGTCCGGCTGTGATGGCAAAAAGCTCCAGGGACAGCGCATACGCATGGACACAAAGCAATACCGCACTGAAGATGGCAATCAGATTGACCGGCAGAAAAGAACACAACAGTGCAAGCAGCAAAGAGAGCGCCGGATTCGTCGCCTTTTCCATAAATCCCACCTGGCCATTCAAAAGCGTAAATGCAAAAAATGCAACTAAAAACTTAATTGCCGGGATCAGATACACATCATACCTGGAATAAAATATTTTTAAATGCTGTTTCATCTCAAGTAATGTTGTCATGTTTCTTTCCCTCCGTCAATGTTCCAGACGACGCATTTTTCTCTTCCTGCATATAAATATCGGAAATCTTTCGAAGGGTATGCGCATAGGTTCCCACACTTTTTTTTGCAGTATAATAACGGTACGAACAGAGTCCGTACAAAATACAGCAATAGACAGCAACCACCAACACATAGACCGTAAGTATGGTCAATCCAAAACTTCTCAAATCCATTTTATGAAGATTGTCCAGCAGATATTCCATGTTGCACACTCCCCACAGAGCTGCGCAAAGCGCAAAACTGACCGTCACGAAGAACCAGCCGCTTAACATCTGCAGGCTGATATAATCATGTCGGAAATATTTGGTAATCTTCATATTTTGCCTGCCAGTCTTTTTTTCATAAAGAGAGGCCCGCGTCATCAAAATCACTTTTTCTTCGTTAATCATATAAGCAGTCTTCACCTCATATACACCATAGTATAACACAAATGTCTGGAAATTCAACCAAAAACTCACAAGGCGTCCAGTATCAATTTCCCATGCCAACACAGATACATAAAAAATACACGTTCTGTGCGCCATGTTCTTTTAATAATTTTGCCGCTGCATCCATCGTACTTCCTGTCGTGTAGATGTCATCGACTAATATAAGATTGTGATAGGGAATCTCCTTTTTCTGAACAGAAAAGGCGTCTCGAAGATTGGCCAGTCGTTCCTGGTCATTCAGATCTTTCTGTGCATCGGTCTTCTTCGTGCGAAACAAAAGCTTCGCATCCACTGGTATCCCGGAGCGTTTTGCTATGGCTTTTGCCAACAGCTCGGCCTGGTTAAAACCTCTCTTTCTTTTTCTGGAAGGATGCAGCGGAATGGGAATCAGTGCTTCTGCTTTCCAATGAAGCATCCTGCGGGCGCATCTTTTTAATATCTCATCCGCATAAAACTCTGCATATTCGCGCCTCCCGCTGTACTTATAACGGGCAATCGAGCGTCTCATCACTTCCTCATAGAAAAAAGGCGCTCTTCCTTCTTCGAACTGATGTTTCTTCCGTCTGCAATCCTGACAATACTCCTGCTCCTCCAAGTGAAGCGGTTTCCCGCAGATACAGCAGGAGGGTTCCTTTATATAAGGAAGCTTTACCCTGCAGATCTCACAGGCCAGCTCACCTGCCTCCTCCACCACCTCATGGCAAACCGGGCACCTTTTGGGAAAGATAAGACCCAAGGGATCAAATTTATTCAGCTGCATCCACCTCCACCTCCTGGATTCGTTCCTTCAGACCACTATAGCGGGCCTGTTCACTTACATTTTCAATCATTTTTTCAAATGTCTCCTCACTTCCCACCACGGTAACACAAAAACGGGCGCGCGTCACTGCAGTATAGAGAAGATTTCGGTTCATCAGCATCCGCGGACCGCTTAAAAGCGGAAGCACCACTGCCGGATACTCACTTCCCTGCGATTTGTGAATGGTCACTGCATAGGCCAGCTCCAGTTCATCTAGCTGTGAAAATTCATACACCACAGTCCGGTAATCGTCGAACAACACCTCCATCTGCTCCGCTGCCAGATTGATCCCGGAGACCACACCCATATCCCCATTAAAGATTCCCGTTCCCTTATCCACAGCAATCCCATAGCGGTTCTTGGCCTCCCATTCCATCTGATAATTATTTTTAATCTGCATCACCTTGTCCCCTTCCCGGAACAAGCCTCTCGGTGTCTCTTTCTCTGCCTTGTCTTCAGAAGGAGGATTGAGATAGTATTGCAGCACTTCATTGAGCCGCTCCACGCCAAGCGCACCTTTTCGCATGGGCGTCAATACCTGGATATCCTGCCACCTTGCATGGACATAGCGCGGCAGTTTTTCTAAGATCAGTGCTAGCACTACCCGCAGGATGATATTGGGATCTTGTCTCTTTAAGAAGAAAAAGTCCTTGCTCTTATTGTCTAAGACAACGGCCTCTCCCTTATTGATCTTATGGG
This sequence comes from uncultured Lachnospiraceae bacterium, assembly GCA_910585995.1. Lineage (GTDB taxonomy): Bacteria > Bacillota > Clostridia > Lachnospirales > Lachnospiraceae > Hominiventricola. The sequence goes on along the minus strand of CAJUGG010000076.1, from coordinate 3,935 downwards.
CATTGACAATGATATCGCTTTGACTGGCCTGGCGAAAGATCTTCTTAAGCATCACCACATGATACGCCTTGGATAAGATCATATCTTTTAAGACGCATCCGGGTCCTACACTGGGAAGCTGATTCACATCTCCCACCAGAATCAGGCGTGTGCCGACGCTGACCGCCTTTAACAGTGCATGCATCAAAAAGATATCCACCATGGACATCTCGTCAATAATGATCACATCCGCTTCGAGAGGATTCTCTTCATTGCGCTCAAAAGAAGCCTGCCTGTCATCTGTAGGCGCTCCATTCAGCTCCAACAAGCGGTGAATCGTCACAGCCTCATAGCCCGTGGCCTCTGTCATTCGCTTGGCTGCACGTCCGGTAGGCGCCGCTAAGAGGATCTCCATATCCTCGGTCTCAAAATAGCGGATAATCGCATTAATCGTCGTAGTCTTGCCTGTGCCAGGTCCTCCGGTAATGATCAGAAGGCCGTTTTTTACTGCCTCCACGGCTGCCAGCCTCTGCATCTCATCCAGTTCAATCTTGGACAGCTTCTCCACATCTGCCAGTTTTTTTAAAATCAGCTCCTGATCCATCGCGCACTCCAGATTCAAGTCGTGGAGCATCTTTGCAACATTCAGTTCCATATAATAATACTGGCTATAAAACACCATAGGCTGCTTTGCCACTTCTTTGATCAGCAGCTTTCGGTCCATACACAGATTCATCATCTGAGTCTCTATTGGTTCTGCTTCCACGCCTAACAGTTCTGAAGCTCTGTGAATCAGCAATTCTCTGGGCAGACAGGTATGCCCTTCTCCACACGCCTGTAAAAGCACATACAACAGGCCGCTGCGGATCCGGTAATCCGAGTCCGTATGGATGCCGATCTTCCCGGCAATCTCATCCGCTATCTTAAATCCCACTCCGGAGATATCATCTGCCAAGCGATAAGGATTCTCCTGTACCACCTGATACGTACGGGCGCCATATTTTTGATAGATCTTGACTGACAGAGCCGTAGAGATGCCGTATTGACTTAAAAACATCATCGTCTGGCGCATCTCTTTTTTGTCCGACATCTGCTGCGCAATCTCTCTGGCCATACGTTCGCTGATGCCCTTGATCTCTGATAAGCGCTCCGGCTCTTCCTCCATAATCCGAAAGGTATCCCCTTTAAAGCGCTTGACAATCCGCGCAGCAAGCGCTTTTTTTATCCCTTTGATCGCCCCGCTTGCCAGATAACGCTCCATGGCGGTCTCATCTTCCGGTGACAGGATCTCCATCTGTTCCACATAGATCTGGCTTCCATACAGAGGGTGCTCCTTTTTAGAACCGCTAACTTTTATAAATTCTCCTTCTGCAAGCATGGGAAAACTGCCCACACAAGTAAGCTCCTCGTCACTTTCGATCAGTTGAAATACGGTATAGCCATTCTCACTGTTTCGAAATACAATATGTTCTACATACCCTTTATGTATCTCCATGGATCACCTCATGTCTGCACAAAAAGGCTGTCGCAAAATGCAGCGCTAACAATCGCACTTTTGCAACAGCCTGCACCACTGCCTTGTGTGCAGTATCAATCTTCTTTACGGTTAGTTCCGGAAAGGCTCTCCACATATTTTCCAGTGCCGATGGCCACGCATTTCATCGGTTCTTCGGCTGTCATAGTATTGATGCCTGTCTTGGACTCTAAAAGCTCTTCTAAGCCGCGAAGCAGCGCTCCGCCGCCTGTCAGCACAATCCCCCGGTCAGCAATATCTGCGGTCAGCTCCGGAGGCGTACGCTCTAATACGCTGTGGACTGCCTCCACAATCTGTGCTGTGGATTCTTTTAATGCCTCTTCTGTCTCTTCGGAAGTGACGGTGACGGTCTTGGGCAGACCCGTGACTAAGTTACGGCCGCGGACATCGATGCTGTCCACCTCGGCTCTTGGATAACAGCTTCCTACTTTGATCTTAATATCCTCTGCGGTCCGTTCACCAATCAACAGATTGTGCTTTTTACGCATATAGCGGACAATCGCCTCGTCAAAATCATCTCCTGCGATCTTGACCGAAGTGCTGACTACGGTTCCGTTCAAAGAGATGACCGCGATATCTGTCGTACCACCTCCGATATCCACGATCATATTGCCGCAGGGCCTGGCAATATCAATCCCTGCCCCAATCGCCGCCGCAATGGGTTCCTCGATGATAAATACATCTCTTGCGCCTGCCTGATAGGTGGCATCTTCCACTGCTTTTTTCTCTACCTCTGTCACGCCGCTGGGTACGCAGACTGCAATCCTGGGCTTACGAAATGTCTTTTTGCCGATGGCCTTCTGAATAAAGAATTTTAACATCTTCTCTGTGACAGTATAGTCAGAGATCACACCTTGGCGAAGAGGACGCACAGCTACAATATTGCCGGGCGTACGTCCAAGCATCAGACGCGCCTCCTCACCGATTGCCTTGATCTTATTGGTATCTCTGTCAAACGCCACTACGGACGGCTCTTTTAATACAACACCTTTGCCTCTGATATATACAAGAATACTGGCTGTTCCCAAGTCGATTCCTACATCTGTTCCTGCCATAACTATGTTCTCCTTTCGTTCTTCTCAATCTATCTTGAAGTGGAATGTATTCCATATGTGTATAACACGTTTTATTGCTCACCTATGAAACGCGCAACGCGCGTTCCACAGGTTACATTATACCCAATCTTTTCCAAAAAGAAAAGCCCTATTTATCTTAATTCTGCAATTCGGGAAACTCCCACATAGATTTGAGATATTTTATACCAGGTGGCATAATCCACAACTCCTGTCGCCGGAAGTCCGAAGATCGATTGAAATGTCCTTACGGAAGCCTCAGTTGCCGGACCATAGATCCCATCGGCTGCGATCCTTGGAACAGCCGGATAGGAACCTGCGATCACATTGAGCTGTTCTTGCATCTGCTGTACTTTCGCACCGCTGGCTCCCCGGCTTAGATCATAGCCAGGCCAGGAAGAAGGGACACCGGATATCTCCACTGCGGTATTGATATAGATGCTCTCTCCATAATAATACCTGAGAATCTCAATGGCAGAATACCCCTGTTCCCCCAGGCTCTGCGCTCCCCACTGAGTCATCCAGTTGGGACAGCTAACCCTTCGTCCGTCACAATACTGCGTCAAAATAGGCTGCTTGACATTTGGCCTTGAGAGATAATTTCCATACATCTCATCCACCACATTGGAGATGGTCTGAAAGATATTTCTCCCGTAGATCCATTTTTGATCAAATGCAGTAGAAGAAGTGATGGTAAAATCATAGCCTTTGTTCCGATACCATTCGGTATAGACCCGATTCAATACAAAGGACATAATGGCCAGTACATTGGCGCGTATCGCTGCATCCGTCCAGGTAGCATAGATCTCACTGGAAGCCACATTTTTAATATAGTCGCGAAACCGTACCCAATAGTTTTTCGCGCTGGTATCTGTGGGAACTCCGTCGTGTACAATCACAAATTCCGGAATCACCACCCGGCTTAGAACGATCTCTCCGGTTTCATTTGTCGGTTTAATCTCTTCTTCTGCAATCTTGGGCGGATAGGTTCCGAACAAGGTGTGCGGACCAATGACTATCCGTTCAAATTCTTCATCGGGAACAGCCAGGCGCATCTCAATCTCCTGGATGGCTATCACATCAGGCAGCACCTCTGTCCCTGCTACTTCCACGTCCTCATATCCTGGCGCGCTTGCTTTTATCGTATACTCTGCATAGGGTTGTTCTTCCGAATACTGTGTGCTGTATTCCAGATTAGGGGCCGGCAGAGTAATCAATTCTGTCATACCCGATTCATTGGTGGTAAATCGCTGCACTTCACTCTCCGGATCTCCTTCATACGTAATCTCTACTTCTGCACCTGCCACCGGTTTTAGCGTTCCTTCGATGACCAGTCGTACTTGAAGCTG
>CAJUGG010000075.1 GCA_910585995.1 uncultured Lachnospiraceae bacterium | reverse complement strand
TGACCTGCAAAACGGAGAAACGGCATAGCCCGCAAGCTACGCCGTTTCCCGAAAACATTTCTAATACTGTCTTATGAGTGCCGCCTTAAGGCGGTCTTTTTTGTCGCACACAATTAATTATTTTTTACTCAGATACTCATGAATCCCTTTTGCAGCCGTTTTTCCAGCTCCCATCGCCAGGATCACAGTCGCTGCTCCTGTCACAGCGTCGCCGCCTGCATAGACACCCTCTTTGGACGTAGCGCCCGTATCCTCTGTAGCCACGATACACTGTCTTCTGTTGATCTCCAGCCCTTTCGTCGTCGAAGAGATCAATGGATTCGGTGAAGTACCCAAAGACATAATCACCGTATCACAGTCAATGACAAACTCTGATCCTGGCACTTCCACCGGACGGCGCCTGCCGGAAGCATCCGGCTCTCCAAGTTCCATACGAATACATTTCACACCTGTCACCCAGTCATTCTCATTGACCAGGATCTCTACAGGATTGGTCAGAAGATCAAAGATAATCCCCTCTTCTTTTGCATGGTGTACTTCTTCCACACGAGCCGGAAGTTCTTCTTCACTTCTGCGATATACAATATGCGTCTCAGCACCCAGACGAAGCGCTGTACGGGCCGCATCCATCGCCACATTGCCGCCGCCGACGACCACTACCTTCTGGCCGCGCACGATCGGGGTATCATAGTCTTCATTAAAAGCTTTCATCAGATTATTTCTTGTCAGGTACTCATTCGCAGACAATACTCCGCAAGCAGTCTCCCCCGGTATCCCCATAAATTTCGGAAGACCTGCGCCAGAACCGATAAATACCGCATCAAATCCTTCATCCTCGATCAGATCATCCAGCTTCACGGTCCGTCCTACGATCACGTCTGTCTCGATCTTTACGCCCAAAGATTTTACATTCTCCACCTCAGGGCCTACTACCCGATCCTTGGGAAGACGAAACTCCGGAATCCCGTACACCAGCACTCCGCCCGCTTTATGTAATGCCTCAAAGATCGTCACATCATATCCTAACTTCGCCAGATCTCCTGCACAGGTCAGGCCGGAAGGACCAGAACCGATGACGGCCACTTTCTTTCCGTTTTTCTCTGCCGGAGCTACTGGCTTGATCCCGTTCTCTCTGGCCCAGTCCGCCACAAAACGCTCCAGTTTGCCGATGGAGATCGGATCTCCTTTTTTACCACGGATACATCTTCCTTCACACTGACTTTCCTGAGGACATACACGCCCGCAGACTGCCGGAAGTGCAGAAGATTTGCTGATGATCTGGAATGCCTCCTCAAATTTTTCCTCTTTGACTGCTGCGATAAACGCCGGAATATCAATAGAGACCGGGCATCCTTCCATACATTTTGCATTTTTACAGGTAATACAGCGCTGAGATTCTTCCACTGCTTCTTCCTTGTTATAACCATAACATACTTCTTCGAAGTTCTTCGCACGAGCCTTTGCATCCTGCTCTCTGACTGGTACTCTCTTTAATACATCTGCCATTATTTGTCACCTCCGCAATTTCCGCAGCCGCCATGGTGCGTGTCGCCCTCCTGAAACTTCAAAAGACGTCTTCCTTCCTCTGTCTTATACATTGCCGCTCTCTTCATTGCCTGTTCAAAATCGATCTTATGACCATCGAACTCCGGTCCGTCCACACAAGCAAATTTCACTTCATCACCCACAAGCACACGGCAGGCGCCGCACATACCTGTACCATCCACCATGATTGGATTCATACTGACAATGGTAGGAATCCCAAGCTTTTTCGTGGTCAGACAGGCGAATTTCATCATAATCATCGGACCAATCGCCACACACAGATCATAGTGATGTCCTTCACTCACCAACTTCTCCAGCATAGCTGTACCCACACCGTGGAACCCATAGCTTCCATCGTCTGTACACACATACAGATTGCCCACTTTGCTCATCTCTTCTTCTAAGATAATGAGATCTTTGGTTCTTGCACCCACGATAATATCACACTCTATTCCATGGTCATGCAGCCATTTTGCCTGAGGATACACAGGAGCTGTACCCACACCGCCTGCAATAAAGACCACTTTTTTCTTTTTGACTTCCTCCAGATCATCTGTCACCAGTTCTGACGGCCGTCCAAGAGGTCCGACAAAATCAGCAATCTCATCTCCTGCTTTTAATGCCACCAGCTTATGGGTAGATACGCCAATCGGCTGAAATGCCAATGTAATAGTGCCTGCTTCTCTGTCGTAGTCACAGATGGTCAACGGAATACGCTCTGCGGTCTCATCCACTCTCACAATAATAAACTGTCCCGGCTCACAGGACTTGGCCACTCTTGGAGCATGAATGACCTGTTTGTAGACGCTTGCAGAAAGCTGCTCTGCCTCTAAAATCTTAAACATATAGTTTCCTCCTATATTTTGTAGCATAATTTAATGTGAATCACTTCCTTTATCATAATCCAAACCTATGTATTTTTCAACAAAAATTTATGGGATTCCTACCATATTTTCTTCCACATTGTCTAATGGTGCATTTTCTGTGGTAAAATTTTCCGACACATTGTAGATTGCCTCCGTAATGGCACTCATCCCGCCGTCTTCATCCACTGCGACCGCCTGCAGAACTGTAAGGCCCGTGGGGATATAGATTCGCCCGCGGTAGAGATAAGACTGCGTATCCGGCTCTTCTCCATTGGTGGTGTAATAGACGTTGCAGTCCTCTTCTGCGGTAATCGTCACATACAGCCCTTTAGAATACTCTCCGCCTGGTATATCAAACTCCGGTTCCGCCGGATAGTCAAAAGTAACCTCATACGTCCCAACCGCTTCCTCGCTCTGTGTTCCGTCTGAACGGATAAAGATCGCACGGATAATGGTCTTTCCTTCCTGAATCTCGATAGGTGACTGAAACACCCGGCTATGTTCCCCCGGCGTCGTCCCATCCATTGTATAATAGATCAGACCTCTGTTTTTCTCTGGATGAGAGATCGACAGCATGGGTGCATAGTTATATTCTCCAGGAGCAACATTGAATGTAGGCTTTGTAAGTAATATGGGTTCTTCTGGTTCTGCTACGGTCTCCTCAACCTGCATACTTTTGTAGACACTATGAAAGAACCATCCCCCCATCAGCAAGAGGCAGACACCCACAATCTGATATCGAAACCGATACCAGACGACATTCTTTTTTGGTTCCTTATTCTCTTCGTCATCGGATTTTTCCTCTTTTTCTTCTTTTCCGATGGCAATATCGTCTTGTGGGTTGTAATCAGGAACCATCTGTATCGCAGTTCCACATTTCTCACAGTAGATCTTATCTTCCAAAATATCGGCTCCGCAATTTTGGCATCTCATATAGGCGCCGCTTCCTTTCTTACACATATTCTGACAGATATTGCTCAAATTCTTCCATGGACATCAGCACTTTCCTCGGTTTTGTTCCTTCTTCCTCCCCGACGACACCTGCGTCTGCAAGCTGGTCCATAATCCGCGCAGCGCGATTAAATCCCACTTTGAACCATCTCTGGATCATCCCAATGGACGCTTTATCTTTTTCAATGATAAATCTTCCTGCTTTTTCAAACAGTTCATCCCGTTCCCTTTCATTTCCAGAATCCGGCAGAGAAGCACTCTCAACCGCAGCCTGTACCTGTTTGGTCTGTTCTGCCATCTTTTCTTCTGTCAGATTGCCAAAGCCTTTCTGATCACTTAAAAATTTCACCACAGCCCCTACTTCTGCATCCGAGACAAAAGCTCCCTGCACACGCAGCGGCTTGGACACTCCATAAGGAGCGATCAGCATATCCCCTTTTCCCAACAGTTTCTCTGCGCCGATCATATCCAGTATCGTCCTGGAATCCACTCCGGACGAGACTGCAAAAGCGATTCTTGACGGCATATTGGCTTTGATCAGTCCTGTGATCACATTGACAGAAGGTCTCTGCGTTGCGATCACTAAGTGAATCCCCGCAGCACGAGCCAATTGTGCCAGACGGCAGATGGCATCCTCCACTTCTCCCGCCGCAACCATCATAAGGTCTGCCAGCTCGTCCACGATAATCACGATCTTAGGCATCTTCTCCGGCTTCTGCGCTTCATCAATTCCCGTCAGTGACTCAATCTTCTCATTATAGCCCTCAATGTTTCTGACATTCGCCTCGGCAAATTTATTATATCTGTCCATCATCTCTGCCACGGCCCAGTTCAGAGCACCTGCTGCCTTTTTGGGGTCTGTCACCACTGGAATCAGCAGATGCGGTATCCCGTTATAGACGCTTAACTCCACCACCTTAGGATCCACCATAATCAGTTTCACCTCATCTGGCCTGGCTTTATAGAGAATACTCATAATCAATGTATTAATACAGACAGACTTACCAGAACCAGTAGCTCCCGCAATCAAAAGATGCGGCATCTTGGCGATATCTGTCACCATACAGTTTCCTCCGATATCTTTTCCCACGGCAAAGGCAATTCTGGAGGGATGCTTTTTAAACTCCTCGGATTCCAAAAGTTCCCGAAAAGCCACGACGGCATTTTCTTTATTCGGCACCTCGATTCCAACTGCTGCCTTGCCTGGTATCGGCGCCTCGATCCGGATATCCGGTACAGCCAGATTCAGCTTGATATCATCGGCTAACGCCACGATCTTGCTCACCTTGACTCCCTGCGCCGGATGCACCTCAAAACGGGTCACAGAGGGTCCCTGGCTGGCATCTGTCACAACAGCCTGCACCCCAAAGTCCTGCATAATCTGCTGCAGATGCTGCGCCGTCTCCTGAAGCTGCTTCGAAGTGTCTTTTTTCCTGCCTCCTCGTTTAGGAGCCTGCAAAAGCTTGACCGGGGGAAACTGATATTCTTTTGTCAGCGGATTAGACAGCGCATTTTGTGAGCGTTCCAACTCCAGCTCCCGCCGGCTCAATGCATTTCTTAGAAGATCTTCCTCACTAAATGAGATCTCATCTTCTTCCTCTTCTGTTTCTTCAGGTTCCGGTTTGGATGCTGGGAAGATCAAAGGCTCTTCCAATGCTTTTGGTGACGGAACTTTCGCTTGCTCTGGCGTTTTTATCTCTTCCGCCGGCGCCTCCTCTTCTTCCTCATCGAACTCCAGTTCTAAAAGTCCCGCTTCTTTTTGCTTAGGGATCTTCACATCCATGGTCACACCGCTGACTTTATGGTCTCTTCGTTGGTCCTTTCTGACTTGTGCCTGTTCTTTGATGCGCACCATATCTTTTCGTGCACTCTCATAGACTCTTTTGCTTCCTTTGGACATCCCCCGCACAAAAGAACGCTCCGTCACAATCACCAGACAGATCACCAGCACTCCTAACAGCACCAGATAGGCGCCAATCGAACCAAATGCATTCAGCAGAAACTCGGCAATGACTCCTCCTAAAAGCCCTCCTCCTGTCTTATGGTCTGCACAGTATTGATAGATCCCAAGCCATGCTTTTTCTTCACGCGGCACCGTTATAATGTGTAAAAGCGCGCTGACTGCCATACAGCCCACGACAGTACCTGCGATCTTGATCGTTGCAATCAAACTCTCCTTATTTGCCAGAGAAAACAAGACCAGAAAAAATATCAATACCGGAAAGAGATAGGCAAAGATCCCCAAACAGCCAAACAAGACATGGCTTGTCATCTTTCCGATCCATCCTCCTGCGCCAAAATTGCTGATAAACAAAAAAACAGAGGCCACAAGCAGCACAACCAGACGCACCTCGGCCCCAATGCCCGTCTTCTTATATTCTGCAACTGCTTTTTTGGAAGGAGCACTCTTTTTTCTGGTCGTCTTCGGGGTGGAAGTGCTGCCTTTTCTGTCTTTTGTCTGCCTGGAACCACTCATATCCTTTCCTCCTGCAAAAAGGACTCGTCCCAATGGACCAGTCCCCGTTTTTTCCTGTTGTGTCTTATCCTCACAGATTCTCTTCAAAAAATGCAAGCATCTCTTCTGCTGCCACATCCTCATCCGGACCCTCTATGGTGACGGTTACGGTATCCTGATAGCGGATATCCAGACCAACCACAGAAAACAGCTTTTTCAGATTCTCACTCTTTCCCTTATTGGAAACGGTAATCTCACTTTTAAACTCTTTTGCCAACTGAAGGATCAGTCCAGCCGGTCTTGCATGCATCCCCAACTCTTCCCTGATCGTATATTGAAACGTCTTCATACTATCCTCCCAGTGTCTTTTTACCTTCTGTGTGATGACTTATTATAACACAAATAAAAAGAGATGTAAACAAACAATGATTTCAGACTTCGCCAGCAAACCGATTGGCATAAAAAACGGCGGAACCTCTCTTAGTTCCGCCGCTTAGATTAAGCTGTTTTTTGATTATTTTTTCCTGTCAGAGTCTGGATTCCTTCAATGACAAGGATCACTGCCAGCACAATCAGAAGGACTGCAAAAAATACCTGTGCATAAGGACCCCAGTCTGCGGCGCCGGCTCCGATTAATCCCACCTGATCTTTTACCGTCAGGATCAGAGAACAAATGGTCACCACCATCATAAAGCCCATCGGGAATAAAAACATCTTATTGTTTCTGCCAATATTTCCAAGCCAGGTAGCCACTGCCAGAAGTCCAAGACCTGCCAGCAACTGGTTCGCTGCTCCAAACAGTCCCCAGATCTTTGCATATCCTGTCATACCCAGCAAAATGCCAAGAACTACAGTAATCAGTGTAGCCACATAAGGATTTACTAGTGTCTTTTTGATCCCGCTGTCAATATCTTTTACGGTCTGTCCTGGCTCTAACCAGAACTCCTGGAACATAAATCTTGCCAGACGAGTCGCCGTATCCAGAGAAGTCAGACAGAAAGCGGAATACGTAAGCACCAACAGCGTATAGAGGATATTCTGCGTAGCCTGAAGCCCTGGAATCGCCGCTACCATACCAGCGATACCGCCTGCAAAGATATCCGTTGCACCTGCAGTGGTGCCGATCTTTCTTGCATAGGCAATCGCACACAAGGTCAGTACCGCCAGACCGCACTCTAAGAGCATACCGCCGTAAGCAATGGGTTTTGCATCGCTTTCTTTGTCCAACTGCTTGGAAGTCGTACCAGAAGATACCAGAGAATGGAAACCGGAGATTGCTCCGCAGGCAACCGTGGTAAAGAGCACAGGGAACAGATACGTCGTCACTCCTGTAGCTTCATTATGTACCGCCAGACCGGAAAATGCAGGGAACAACTCTGGATCAATATTCGGATGTGCTCCCACAACGCCTACAACGGCAATGATCAACATAGCATACAGCAAAAAGGAACTTAAATAGTCACGCGGCTGCAATAAGATCCACACAGGAGTTACCGAAGCAATGGCAATATAGATACCCACGATAACCATCCACTGATTGGTCGTCAGGTAGATCGGATGCCAGTTCATCCCCACTGCCATAATCAGGACAATCGCCAGGACCCCCACTACAGAAGCCACTGACATCGGTGCATTTCTGCGGTATACACAGAAGCCAAAGATGATAGCGATCAAGATAAATAATAAAGATACCATGGCAACCGATGCATTAGAAGCAGAAGCTGCATAGTCAATTGCACCTGTCTCCGTTAATTTTACACCAAATGTAGATGCCACGATGGATGCAAAGGCAGCCACCACCAGAATCAGTGTTAAATAGGCAAAAATCAAAAACAGCCGCTTTGCACGACGGCTCATATTGACAGAGATAATCTCTCCTACCGACTGGCCTTTATGGCGAATGGATGCAAACAGTGCTCCAAAGTCATGCACGCCTCCGAAGAAGATACCTCCTACCAAAATCCAGAGGGTCACAGGAAGCCATCCAAATAAAGCTGCATTGATCGGACCGGTAATCGGGCCTGCTCCTGCAATCGATGAAAAATGATGTCCCATCAAAACAGGTGCTTTTGCAGGGACATAGTCTACGCCGTCCTCCATCGCATGCGCCGGCGTCTCCTCTTTACTCTCGCCCACACCCCACTGCTTGCACAGCCAGCCGCCATATAACACATAGCCGCCGACCAATACAGCGGTGCAGACAATCAGAAGTACTAATGAATTCATACTAACAATCTCCCTTCTATTTGTTGTTTTGCGAATATAGTACTTTTTTCAAAACTTTCGCGACACTGTGGCCGCTGCGATTACTGTCGATCCGTTCTTTTGAAAGATCAACCACCGCAGCATGGTAATCCATCCATCCATGCAGCGAAAAATGAAAACTTTTGTAAATGCGGCATCTTTTTAATGCCTTTCTCGCATCCTCATCACAGCAGTCACAGACAAAGACAGGTGTAATAAAGGAATACATATGTGAAGGCCCTACATGGAGCAGCTTCATACCATCCTCTTTGATATAATCTCTCCACTTCTCATACAACGGCAAAGTCAGATGCGGAAGATCCAGAAGGTATAAAAATTCTTCACAGTCCGCCGACCAAAGCTCTGCTTTTTTGGAAACCACATATTTTTGTGCATGTTCAAAATAATCACAGCGTGCCCGAATGGGGGTCTTTGGATCTTCAAATAACGTAATATTGTAATATGCCTCATAGCTTTTCAGCAGACGGGCAATCACTTCTTCTCTTGTATAGGGCATCTTGGTCTCCAAATTATAAAAAAAGAATAAACTTTCTAAACTAATTAGAATTATAGTACAGTGCAAAAAAAAATTCAAGTTCTTTATATATTTGAAGAAATTTTACGGTTTTCAGAAAGATTCTTTAAAATTTTTTGGAAATACGTCGGCAACGGGGCTTCGATCTCCAAATAAGCACCTGTAGAAGGGTGAATAAGACCTAAAACTTTGGCATGAAGTGTCTGTCCTTGCAGGTGAGAGGGCGACTTTGAAGGGCCATAGACGGTATCTCCGAGAAGCGGATGATGAATCGACGACATATGCACGCGAATCTGATGTGTGCGTCCGGTCTCTAATTCACAGCAAATCCAGGTATAATTGTGCAATCTTTGCAGAACTTTATAATGGGTTTTAGCGGTCTTTGCATTCTTCACATTGACTGCCATCTTTTTGCGTTCGGTGGGATGACGGCCAATCGGCGCATCAATGACGCCTTCGTCTTCTTTTAAAACACCTAAGACAATCGCCTCATATCTTCTGGTAATCGAATGAGCCTTTAGCTGTTCGGCCACTTTTCGGTGAGCCATATCATTTTTACAGATCACCAAAACGCCGGTGGTATCCCGGTCGATGCGATGCACGATCCCAGGCCGCAGGACTCCATTGATCCCGGAGAGGCGGTCTTTGCAGTGATACATCACGGCATTGACCAGCGTCTGACTGTAGTGCCCAAAAGCCGGATGTACCACCATCCCTTTCGGTTTGTTGACAAACAAAAGATCCTCATCTTCATAGAGAATATCCAATGGAATATTTTCTGCTAAGATCTCAGGTTCTGTCAATTCCGGCAGATCAATCGTGACTTCGTCTTCTGCTTCCATCCGATAGCTTGCCTTGACCGCTTTTCCATTTACCAAGACGCCGCCTTCTTTTATGATCTTCTGCAGATAGGAACGGGACTTATTCTCAAGCATGCCGCTTAAAAAGCGGTCCAAGCGCTCATCCATATTCGTTTCATCCACCAAAAGGCGTATCTGGCTCATGAATTATCACTTCCTTTCTTGGTCAGCAGACGGCTTAATTCCTCATCTTTGTAGTAAAACAGCACCAGCACCACCAAGACGGCTGTCCCCACACTGACATAGATATCCGCCACATTGAAGATGGGAAAATCGATCAGTTTAAAATAAAAAAAGTCCACCACATAAGAGAGACGCAGCCGGTCGATCATATTTCCCCAGGCCCCGGAGAGGATGCCTACAGCAATCAGCCGCAGCGGCCAATAGCGGGCTTCCCTAGACATATGCCGGAGCACATAAAAGACCGCGATCAGTACAATCACGCCTGTAAACAGGAAAAAGACCCGCTGGCCCTGAAAAATTCCAAAAGCGGCCCCGCGATTCTCCAGATAACGAAATTCAAAGACACCTTTCCAGATCACAAAAGGGTCCTGTCCTTTTAAATACTGCACTGCCATCCCTTTCGTCGCCTGATCAAGCGCCACCAGCAAAAAAGTCAAGAGTGCTATCCCCACAGGACGACAAAGAAATCTATTCATGCGCTTCCTCCTCTCTTACATATTGTACCGCCAAGAGCAGTTCTTCATCCCCCACATCTTTTGTTGTAAATGCCTCTCCTATACACTTTAATAATACAAACTTAATCTTACCCGCTTCCATCTTTTTATCCAGTTTGGTAGCATCCAATACCTCTTTAGCCCCAAGTCCTGTCACGTGTACTGGCAGCTCAAAACTTTCGAGCATCTCTTCGGCCTGATGCAGCTCTTCTTTGGTGATCAGCCCTCTGTGACAGGAGATCCACAGAGCAACCACACATCCAATCGAGACACATTCTCCATGATAGAGGGTAAATTCTTTTAATTTCTCCACCGCATGACCCGCCGTATGGCCAAAATTCAGCCAGGCGCGAATCCCCTGTTCGGTGGGATCTTCTTCCACTACCTGCCGTTTGATCTGGCAGCTTCTGTCAATCATCAAAAGCAGGGTCTCATACTCTCCCGCCATAATGGATGCACTGTGCTCCTTCAGCCAGTGATAGTATCCTACATCCTGGATCAATCCATGTTTTATAATCTCAGCCATACCGGCGGAAAACTGTCTCTTAGGCAAGGTGCGCAACGTGCCCAGATTCATATAGACCAGGCGCGGCATATGGAAAGCCCCAACCATATTTTTATAGGCGTCAAAATCCACGCCGGTCTTGCCTCCGATGCTAGAATCCACCTGCGCAAGCAGCGTGGTGGGCACCTGGATAAAATCAATCCCTCTTAAGTATGTCGCAGCGGCAAATCCGGTAAGGTCTCCCACCACGCCTCCTCCTAATGCCACCAGCATATCTTTTCTGTCATATTGATGCAGGATCAGATGCTCATAAAGTGCCCGGACGGTATCAAGCGTCTTATGCGCCTCCCCGGAAGGAAAAGAAAAGATGGTCACCTTGCTGCAACAGGTCTGTAATACTTCTGATAGCTCTTTTACATACAGAGCTTCCACCGTCTGATCCGTCACGATACACAATTTTTTCTGCTCTGTCCCAAGGGAAGAAAGTGCCTGTGGCAGATCCTGAAAATCAGGTTCTAAATAGATTGAGTAACTGTAGACTCCATCTTTTTTTACATCCAACTTTTGTTTCTTATTGTTCATATGTTCACCTACTGTCTTAGATTCATAGAAAAAGAGCATCGGACTCCCATCTGATGCTCTAACCTGTCCCGATTGTTCCGACTTAAATATTCGGAATATCAAATGCGCCTGCTATAATATCTTGGACATCGCCTGAGATCTCCACCGTCTTTGGCGTGACCAGAAATATGTAGTTGGAGACTTTCTGAAGATTCCCTCCGATGGCATAGCAGGAACCAGAAGTAAAATCAATGATCCGCTGCGCCACTTCCACATCCAGCCCCTCAAAATTCAGTACCACCGTACGGTCGGTAAGTAGCGTATCGGTGATCTCCTTCGTATCATCAAACTGCGTCGGCTTAAAGACACAGACCTCCTGGTTGTTTCCGCTACGTTTGGAACGCATGGGTGTGATTCTTGAAGCCTGCTTGACTGGTTTGACCTTGCCGGAGTCTGTGACTACATCATCCTCCAGATCATAATCATAGTCTTTCTCCTTTTTTCGAAAGACATTCTTTTTCGGGCGCTCCTCTTCATAATCCTCTTCATAATCATCATAATCTTCCTCATAATCGCCGCCCAGATGCATCATATCTATAACCTTATCAAATATTCCCATATCAGCTCTCCTTTATATCGCATAATTGCGTTCTCCGAAGATGCCCGTACCCACGCGCACCATGGTTGCCCCCTCTTCAATGGCAACCTGATAGTCTCCCGTCATTCCCATTGACAGCACTTTCATATGTACATTATCAATGTTTTTCATTTTGATGTCAACAGCCAATTTCTTTAATGTGCGAAATACCATGCGATTTTCCTCTGGATCTTCCACATATGGAGCAATGGTCATAAGCCCTTTGATACAGATTCCTGGCAATTTTGCAATCTCCCGGATCAAGGTTTCTGTATCTTCTAATGTTGTGCCAAATTTACTTTCCTCTTCTGCTACATTAACTTCTATCAAAATATTAATTTCTAGTTGTTTTTTTATCGCCTCTTTGCTGATCTCCTGCGCAAGACGCAGAGAATCCACCGAGTGAATGAGTTCTGCTTTATCCACCACATATTTTACTTTATTTCTCTGAAGATGGCCGATCAGATGCCAGTGTAGATTTTTAGGAAGCACTTCATATTTTTCACACAATTCTTGTACTTTATTCTCTCCAAACACCTCGGCCCCTGCCTGCATCGCCTCTTGGATCATGGCGATGGGCTTCGTCTTACTCACCGCAATCAATGTCACTTCCGACCGCTTACGCCCGCTTCTCTCACACGCTTCACAGATCTTTTGTTCTACAATCTTATAATTTTCGGCAACCATAATATAACTCCTTATTTAAGTTCCGCTACAGCCCAATCCGTGCTCTTCTTGGGCTTTCGCTGTTTTTAAGTTTTTATTTATTGATAGATCACTTCATCTTCTTTGACCGCGTCCCCATTTAATACAATCCGGTCATAGACAGTCAGTCCATAGCTGGTGCCTTCTTCTACCAGGGTAAATTCTTCATTTTGAGAGAGAATGTTAATCTGGCGGAACTGGGTGTATCCTTTGTTGATGTTGTACACCCCCTGCAAGGTCTGGCTTGGCCCGATCTGGAAGCGGTCCTGTGCATCCTTTTTCACCAGGAACGTCCCCATGGGCAGCTTTTCCTTCCCCGTCGCAAAATCGGACTCTTTGGGATCAATATAGTAATTCTCTTCATCCTCATAATACCGGGTCATATCCACCCGTTCCACGGAAGGTTCTCCATTTTCATTGTAGACCTCCTTTAAAAATCCCCGCTCGTCTTCCTCCCCGTCCATCCAGAATTTCTTAGGGATCACATAAAATTCCTTTTCCACAATAGCAGTGTTGGGGATCTTTAGCCCCGTCTCATCTTTCACCAAAAATTCCACTTCCACATAGCGAAGATCTGCAAAGCGTACCATGGAATTGTTAAAATCCAGTCTGGCACAGGGAACACTCCCCACATAGATCAGAGAAAAATCAGCCCAGGCTCTGGTATGGTCCCTGGTAAATTCCACTTCCATAAATTTTCGCTCTTCTGCCTGAAAATTCGCTGCTTCTTCCTCTGTCAGAGGCACCACCAGACTCCATTTTTCAGAGGTCGATAATTTATAGACCGGCTCTCCAGACTGGATTAACTCCTTTTTCAGACTCTGCTTCTCATAGTTGGAAGCATCCAGCATCTCTTCTGTCAGGCTCTCAATCGTGATCTCTTCAAAGCCATCCATATAGTATTCGAGGATCCCGATTCCACTGGCATAGATTCTGGAAAACATAGAGTCATCTCCGGCTTCTTCCAACGTCTCCAGCATATTTTGATTCATCAGATCGATCACAGAACTCTCCAAAGAGGCCTGAAAATCATAGACCCCGGAAAAATCCAGGTTCTCATACTCACTCATATATCCTTTGACATTACTGAGAATCACAGAAAAATTATCGTCTGTCAGATCTACATTTTCCGCATTCTGTTGAATCAGCTGATTGATCTCTCCCTTTTCATCGATGGTATAGACCAGTGCAGTCCCTGAGACCCGCTCTCCGTCTCTGGCATAGTAACTGACATAGCCAGAAGTATTGGCCTGGTACAAGGATTCCTGTCGTATGGCAAGCCCCGTATAGGTATGATTGACCGATAATACGCCCGCTGTCACCTCATATCCCGCAATATGCTCGGAAGTCATCCCCATATAACATACCACACAGATATAGACTGCTACTGCTCCAAAGAACACCAGATCAATATTGATCGGTCGTTTCTGCCTTACACTGACTATCTTTCTCTTCTTCTGGCGCCGCGCCATAGGACCCATTCCTCCTTACGAAGCCTTCTAACGAACATATTTTCTTTCATACAAAAAAACGGGTGTCCCCTGCTTTGGGCACCCGCTTCTATGTATGATCTGTCTTACAGCACCTGTGCTTTCGCGAAGTCCGGCAAATCCTCCTTCGTCATCGACACGCTGACTACGATCTTGACTTTAAACTGTTCACTAATCTTATTTAGCTGGGTAAGCGCATCGGAGATATCCTGGCCTTCCAGCTTCGCAATCTTTAAAAATCCATCCAGATACATAGCCTCAAGATCATAGTCCTGAGAACAGATACCGCAGATAAAGCCGATAAACTGATCGGTGTTCTGAATTGGATACTCTGATACATTAATCAATCGAACCTTATTGTCGAGTTCATGAATATTCCGGGACGACTTGTCCAGATATACCAGATTACCTGTAGCAGTCTTCATAGCTTCATGTACGCAATCCAGTATCTTCTTTGTCTTTCCTTCGCCCTTCACTCCTACAATCAATTGTACCATAGCGACGCCCTCCTTAGGTTCCAAACTTGTTAGTCATATTATACCATCCAGAGGGTTAAAATACAAGAACTAATTGTTCAAAGTAGATAAAAAGCTCTGCATCTCTTCGTACAATTGGGTCCGCCCTTCGCAGCCTAAAATAATTGCCACATAAGAGTTTCCCTCTGCATCCTCAAAAAGCTGTACCAGACAGGACTTTGCAGCAGAGGTCGTGCCCGTCTTGCCTCCCACTGCGGTTACTCCTTCCGGAACTGTCACATCGCCTTTTGTAAACAGATTGGAACTCGGCCAGGTCTTTGTCACAGGCGTGCCATCCGCCGCCACATAAGATGCCTCATACGACGTTGCCTTCAGTATCTCTATAAATTCCTCGTGTTTCATGGCCTCCTGAAACATCAGATAGAGGTCATAAACCGTTGTGTAGTGTTCTTCATTATGTAACCCATTGGGATTGACAAAATGGGAGTTGGTCGCCCCGATCTTCTGGGCCTGTACATTCATCAGCTCCACAAATGCTTCCATGCTTCCGCCCACCTGCTCGGCGATGACATTGGCTGCATCATTGGCTGATACAGTCAGCAGAGCATATAACAACTGATGGATAGTCAGCACATCTCCTTCTTTGAGATCTGCTTTGGAGACACCGCTCTCTGTAAATGTGATCGCCTCTTTGCTGACGGTCGTCTGTGCCTCCAGATCTTCTGCCTGTTCTAATGCGACCAAAGCTGTCATGATCTTGGTCGTGCTGGCCGGATAGAGTCTCTGATGCACATTTTTGGCATACAGGATCTCTTTACTGTCCAGATTAAAAAAACAAGCGGCAAGCGCTTCTGACGTATCTGCCTCAATCGCTGCCACGTCCTCATTTGCCACACACAGATCTTCTGCAAAATAAGGAATACTTGCGTCCTCACCCTGGCCGAGAACTCCAAGCTCAGGGTGATCCGCGGTAAAAGGATCCTCAAGTGCTGCCCCCCATGAACAGCCCCCAAGGAATACACAAAAGCAAAGACTGATACTGATCAGACTCCGCCTGGCTATTTTATTTATACATCTCACGCCACTCTAAATCTCCTCTGTCCAGTGATTTTATTAAAAGTTCTGCAGTCGCAAGATTGGTAGCAATTGGTATATTGTGTACATCACACAGATGCACCACATTGTTGACATCTGGTTCATGCCCTTTGGGCTGAATCGGATCACGCAGGAAGATAACCAGGTCAATCTGGTTATGTTCGATCTGGGCGCCCAATTGCTGCTCGCCGCCTAAATGGCCTGCCAGGAACTTATGAACGTTTAGATTTGCTACTTCTTCAATTAAACGACCCGTTGTTCCAGTTGCATAAAGTTCATTCTTACAGAGAATCCCTCTGTATGCGATGCAGAAATTCTGCATCAGGACTTTTTTTGCATCATGTGCAATCAATCCAATGTTCATGTCTTGAACCCCCTTGTTAATATTTTTTAGGTTGAAGCCCCACATTTAAAACAATCCCTATCCCCATATACAGCATAACAAGTGATGTAAGCCCATAACTGACAAATGGCAATGGAAGTCCCGTATTCGGCATAAGTCCTGTGGCTACGGATATATTGACAAGACTCTGAAAGGCGATCAGGCCGCCGAATCCGCAACAGATAATCATTCCTTCTCTCTCTCTGGAATTTTTCCCGATCCAGAGGCATTCCATAACAATCAGCACCAGCAGAATAATCACTGCTGCACAGCCAATAAATCCCAGCTCTTCCCCAGTGACCGCAAAGATAAAATCCGTCTGCGGCTCTGCGATAAAATTTGCATTTTTTACAGATGAAATGTCATTATTGTACAATCCCTTGCCGTAGAGCTGCCCGGAGCCTATGGCAATGATAGAATTTTGCTGCTGATAAGCGTCATCCGCGTATTCTGCCGGATTCAGCCAGGCCATGATCCTGCGAAACTGATAGGCATCTAAGATCTGCTGCCCTTCCTGCATAATCAGATTGATAAAGATTATCGCAGAAGGAATCAGCACCGCCAAGATCGCTCCGATGATCTTATAACTGATCCCGCCTACAAAAAACAACACACAGAACACAAAGGCAATCGTAATGGTAGTGGACAG
>CAJUGG010000074.1 GCA_910585995.1 uncultured Lachnospiraceae bacterium | reverse complement strand
GCTTCTCCAACAGAGATTGACCTTGATTCGAAAACGCTGTGTATCTGCCTTGAAAAATGAACTTGGCAGAACAATACCTTGAGGAATTGGCAAAAACAGATTTGCCGGATTCCTATATCGAAGATTTCAGCTTTTAAATTTATCTCCTCTTATTCTTCAAAAAAACAGAAGGTTAACCGCCTTCTGTTTTATAAATCCTCATCCGCAACTGGTTTTAGCAATTCCTGCTGATCCACACCCAGTTTATCTGCAATCATGGTCAGTTTATCGTCCAGAATTCTGGCGCTGCCCGTGATGTTTACCCTAAGACGTATCTCAGAAGTCTGAGAAGCTCCCGCCAGCTGTTCTACAGTTACATTGTGTTTCTGCATAATCTGACAGATATTATGGCCTAACGCTCTTTTATTTTTCAATGTATCTGCTTTCAGCATAGCAATCACCTTTTCTCCTTGCATTTGATAGTGTCAAGATTTTTTCGCAAATTTAATTTCCACCGTTTGGCAGCCGGTAGTCAGCCGGCTGTGATATCAGACAGCAGTTCCTCCTCCGGTTTGGAGAGGTGATCCATGTTCATATAACGACGGGTGCCCCATTGGGTCCCGGCCACATGACGCAGTCTGGCACATACCAGCATTAAAGCACTCTGACCATCCGGAAATGCTCCGATCGCCTTTGTCCGGCGTTTGATCTCGCGGTTTAACCGTTCTATGGTATTGTTGGTCCGGATCCTCGTCCAGTGCTGGGTAGGAAAGTCCATATAGGTCAGCGTCTCCTCGATCCCTTCCTGCACCTTTTTGGCCGCACTGCTCAGTTTCATCTCCTTGAGCTTGTCGGATACTCTGCGGGCTTTCTCACGGGCGGCCTCCTTACTCTCCTGGGCATGGATCGCTTTCAGCATCATAGCAACTGTCTTCATTTTATTGCGCGGCGTAACAGAGAAAATATTCCGGTAAAAATGAACGGTGCATCTCTGGTAACAGGCATCCGGGAACACTTCCGGTATAGTATCGAGCATACCCAGGTTCTTGTCTCCGATGAGCAGTCTGACTCCCGAAAGCCCACGCTCCTTAAGCCATACAAAGAACGACCGCCAGCTTTCTTTATCTTCTTTCATTCCTTCTGCTGCACCGATGATCTCCCGGAATCCGTCACTGTTTACACCAATGGCCACAAGGATGGAGACATTCCGGATCTCACCACCCCAGCTGCGTTTGAGATAGACACCGTCTACATAGACATAGGGATAGTCCCCGGACAGCGGCCGGCTGCGCCACTGCTCGATATGTTCATAAGCTTTCTTGTTGAGATTGCTGATAGTGCCGGGAGATACTTTGGTCCCCCAAAGCGCTTCCGTGATATCTTCCACCCGGCGTACGGAGACGCCCGCCAGATACATCTCTATCAGGGCTTCTTCCACAGAGGATTCCCTACGGCGGTAACGTTCGATGATGGCAGTCTCAAAAGGGATCCCTTTGAGTTTGGGAACATTTAACTCCACTTCTCCAGCAGTTGTCTGAAAATTTCTCTTATAATGCCCGGAACGGTAACCTAGACGGCCGCTGGAACGTTCGTACTTCTGTGCATTGACCAGTTCATCTGCTTCTTTGTCGAGCAGGGCATTGAGGGTTTCTTCCACACTGGAGCGGACAAGGTCTTTCAGATCATGCTTTATTAAGTCCTCGTTTAGTTGTATAATGTTATCAGACATGGTTCTATACCTCCTTTAGTAGGTTTTGTTGTGGTGACTTAATTCTACCAAACGGCTATAGACCATGTCTATTTTTTATGAAATTAATTTGCGAAACTTATTATACGTCATCATAATATTCCCCTTAATTACACTTATGATAAACAAAATAAAAGCATTTTAGTGAAAAACCAGATAAAAATTACAAATGTATGTACGAGACCTAAGTGCGAATCTATATCCGGTGGGAGCCGTGTATATGTCATTTGATTCCACGGATCCCGCTGATCTGTTTGGCGGGACGTGGGAACGGATTGAGGGGCGGTTCCTGTTAGGGGCTAGTGATGGTTATCCCGTTGATAG
>CAJUGG010000073.1 GCA_910585995.1 uncultured Lachnospiraceae bacterium | reverse complement strand
TGATGGGACTTGGCTATGCGATTTGTCCGAATGTTATGATCGGTGGTGAGATTGAAGGCACACTTCCGATTATCGGCTTTTTTATGGTGAAGGCTGGCGGAGCGCTGATTGACAACATGTCCTGGCTGTTTGCAATTGGTGTGGCAGTTGGTATGTCAGATGACAGCGATGGAACAGCAGGTCTTGCAGGTCTGGTATCCTGGCTTATGATTGTCAATCTCTTATCAAGCGGAGTGGTTGAAGTCTTGACAGGTGCACCGGCAGATGCTGCGTTTGGCAAGATTCAGAATCAGTTTATCGGCATTGTTGCAGGTCTGATTGGCGCTACTTGCTATAATAAGTTTAAAAACACAAGACTTCCGGATGCGCTGGCGTTCTTTTCTGGTAAACGCTGTGTAGCAATTGTTACAGCGGTTGTTTCTATTTTAGCCGCAGCAATCTTGTTCTTTGTATGGCCGGTTGTATATGGCGTGTTAGTAGCAGTTGGTACAAGTATCGTAGGTTTAGACGCGATTGGCGTGGGAATCTATACATTCTTAAATCGTCTGTTGATTCCATTTGGTCTGCACCATGCGCTGAACTCGGTATTCTGGTTTGATGCAGCCGGAATTAACGACCTTGGAACTTACTGGGCCGGAGAGCTGGTAAATGGCGGAGGCGGAAGCGCTGGTATGTATATGGCTGGATTCTTCCCGTCTATGATGTTTGGTCTTCCGGCAGCAGCTTTTGCTATGATTCACTGTGCAAAACCTGAGAAAAAGAGCGAAGCAGCTTCTCTGTTAGGAGCAGCAGCCCTCTGTGCATTTATCTGCGGCGTAACAGAGCCTTTTGAGTTTGCATTTATGTTCCTGGCTCCTGCACTCTATGTGATCTATGCACTTCTTTATGGTGTAGTAGCTGCGATTAGTGTAGCGCTTGGATTCCGGGCAGGCTTTAGCTTTTCAGCCGGCTTGACCGATGCGGTATTTAGTTCTTTCCTTCCCGCTGCATCAAAGACATTTTTACTGATTCCGCTTGGTATCGGAGCAGCGATTGTCTTCTATCTGGTCTTTAGAGTGGCGATTACGGCACTGGATCTGAAGACGCCAGGACGTGAGGATGATGATGCGGATGAGATGAAGATTGAACTGGCCAACAATGATTTTACAGCGATGGCAAAGATTATTTTAGAAGGCCTTGGCGGCAAAGAAAATGTCACAAGTGTGGACAATTGCATTACCAGACTTCGTCTGGAGATCAAAGACTATACAGCGGTTGATGAGAAAAAGATCAAGTCAGCCGGAGTCAGCGGTGTGATTCGTCCAAGCAAGACATCTGTGCAGGTGGTTATCGGACCTAAAGTACAGTTTGTGGCAGATGAATTTAAAAAATTGATGTAAGCCAATCCACTATCCAAAATATTTACAGAGATGGCTCCGGGCAACCGGGGCCTTTTCTCAAAGCATTCGGTTCGTTGACATAAGGATAGGGATTTGTTATGATAAAGACAGGAGAAACTTTGCGTGATAAGGTGTAAAAGGAGTGCAAAGTATGAGATATGCATATCGCCTTGGGAAAGCGATGATGCTTCCGGTAGCCTGTCTTCCGGTGGCTGGGCTTTTGCTTGGAGTAGGATATTGGCTGATGGCATATGGGGATGGAAGCCATCCTTTTTTGGCGCAGTTGATGTTGCAGGCGGGTTCGGTTCTGCTCAATCATATGAGCTTATTGTTTGCTATGGGGGTAGCAGCAGGGCTGGCAGATGAGCAGGATGGTACTGCGACACTGGCAGCAGTGGCAGCCTGGTTTGTGATACAACATGTGCTGACTGTTCAGAATGTGACCATCTTGACGGGCGGAAGAATCGATGCTTCCGCTTTTGATCATACCGACAACCAGATGATTGGCATTTTTTGCGGGATACTTGGAGCATACTGCAATAATACATATAGAAAAGAAAGACAAAACAAAGCTCTTTGGGGAGTATCTGGGCGAAGATTTGTGGTTATTGCAGCGTTTTGCTATGCGACGGTCTGTGCGCTGGTTCTTCTGATCGTCTGGCCGTATTTTTATCATGCATCGGTCTATATCGGGACTTCTCTTGTGGACACCAAAGCGGTAGGCGCCGGGGTCTATATGTTTCTGAACCGCCTGCTGATACCGACGGGATTTCATCATGCGCTAAATTCTGTGTTTTGGTTTGATCTGGCTGGGATATCGGATCTGGAAAATTTTTGGTATGGCGGAGGAGTCTATGGACAGACCGGACAATATATGACTGGATTTTTTCCGGTGATGATCTTTGGACTGCCAGGAGCGGCGTTTGCCATGTATCAGACGGCCAGGAAAGAGAAAAAAAAGATGGCTGGAGGCCTGTTGATGTCGGCAGCGGTCTGTTCCATGCTGACGGGTGTCACAGAGCCGATGGAGTTTTCCTTTATGTTTTTGGCACCAGGGCTATTTTTCCTGCATGCATTTTTAACAGGTCTTTCTGGTTTTATCTGTGCCCTCCTGCCATTTCGGATTGGTTTTAACTTCAGCGCCGGACTTTTGGACTATTTTATGGCGATCCATTCACCAATGGCACAAAATTCATGGCTTTTGTGGCCGGTGGGGATTGGCTTTTTTCTATTGTATTATGTAGTGTTTCGTTTTTGTATCTTGAGATTCCGGCTAAAGACGCCGGGACGGGAAGAAGAATCTTAGAGTGAAGATAGAAGATAAGGAGATAGAGCAATGTTCGGTTTTTTTAAAAAGAAACAGAAGATGATGACCGCATCCGCAGACGGCAGGGTGCTTCCTATGACAGAAGCCTCTGATGAGGTGTTTTCCTCCTGTGCATTAGGAGACGGTGTGGTGATCTGTCCGACAGGAGAAGTGGTAGTGGCGCCGGCAGATGGGACGATCAGCGTTATGATGGAAGGCAGCAATCATGCAGTTGGAATGACTTTACAGGACGGGCTGGAGATCCTGATACATATTGGTGTCAACACCGTGGAGTTAAAAGGGGAAGGCTTTGAAGCTTTGGTATCTGTCAAAGACAAAGTAAAAGCAGGTACAGAGCTGATTCGCTTTGACCGCAAGAGGATGGAAGAAAAAGGATATTGTATGGAGATTATGCAGCTTGTGATGGAAGGGGAAAATTCTGCCAAAGTAAAATACCATACAGGAATGGACGCAAAAGCAGGTGAGACTATAGTGGCTGAGTGGTAATATTCGACAGTTTTTTTGCCTGACCTGAAAAAAAATCTTTACGAATAGGCATTTTTATGAGAAAATAAATGCGTATACGATAACTTGAAAGGAGTTTCAAACAAATGATTTATTCACGTGAAGTAGAAGAAATGTGTCCGGTAGCGCAAGGCGTTCATCACGGCGCCGCTCCGATTCCGGAAGAAGCAAAATGGGTGCAGGCAAAAGAAGTCAAAGATATCTCCGGCTTTACACACGGAATTGGCTGGTGTGCTCCACAGCAGGGCGCTTGCAAGCTGTCTTTGAATGTCAAAGAGGGTGTGATTCAGGAGGCGTTAATCGAGACGCTTGGATGTTCTGGCATGACCCATTCCGCAGCGATGGCTTCTGAGATTCTTCCTGGCTTAACGGTTCTGGAAGCTCTGAACACGGACCTGGTATGCGATGCGATCAATACAGCTATGAGAGAGCTGTTTTTACAGATCGTCTATGGACGTTCCCAGTCTGCATTCTCTGAGGACGGACTTGCAGTAGGTGCAGGACTGGAGGACCTTGGAAAAGGACTTCGTTCTCAGATTGGTACGATGTACGGCACCTTGGCAAAAGGACCTCGTTACCTGGAGATGGCAGAAGGCTATGTAACCGGTATTGCGTTAGATGAGGACAATCAGATTATCGGATATCAGTATGTATCCCTTGGAAAGATGACTGACTTTATCAAAAAGGGTGATGACCCGAACACTGCATGGGAAAAAGCAAAAGGCCAGTACGGCCGTGTGGCAGATGCGGTTAAGATCATTGACCCGCGTAAAGAGTAATTTCCGAGGAGGTAGACAAAAATGGCATTATTTGAATCATATGAGAGACGTATTGATAAAATCAACGCTGTGCTGAGCAGCTATGGAATTGCTTCTCTTGAGGAAGCTGAGAAGATCACCAAAGACGCAGGACTGGATGTGTACGCACAGGTAAAAGGAATCCAGCCGATCTGTTTTGAGAACGCATGCTGGGCTTACACCGTAGGCGCTGCCATCGCCATCAAGAAGGGCTGCAGAAAAGCAGCAGATGCAGCGGCAGCCATCGGCGAGGGACTTCAGGCATTCTGTATCCCGGGTTCCGTCGCAGATACCCGTAAGGTAGGACTTGGACACGGCAACCTGGGCAAGATGCTTCTGGAAGAGGATACCGACTGTTTCGCATTCCTGGCAGGCCATGAGTCCTTCGCGGCAGCAGAGGGTGCCATCGGTATTGCAGAGAAAGCGAACAAGGTTCGTCAGAAACCGCTCCGCGTCATCCTGAACGGCCTTGGCAAAGACGCAGCGCAGATCATCTCCCGTATCAACGGTTTCACCTATGTGGAGACCGAGTATGATCCGTACACCAACGAAGTGAAGGAAGTATTCCGCAAGTCCTATTCTGAGGGACTTCGTGCGAAGGTAAACTGCTACGGCGCAAACAGTGTTCCGGAAGGCGTGGCGATCATGTGGAAGGAGAATGTGGACGTGTCCATTACCGGTAACTCCACCAACCCGACCCGCTTCCAGCATCCGGTAGCAGGTACCTACAAGAAGGAGAGAAACGAAGCAGGCAAGAAGTATTTCTCTGTTGCATCCGGCGGCGGCACCGGCCGTACCCTGCATCCGGACAACATGGCAGCAGGACCGGCTTCCTACGGTATGACCGATACCCTGGGACGTATGCACTCTGATGCACAGTTTGCAGGTTCTTCATCCGTTCCGGCTCATGTGGAAATGATGGGTCTCATCGGTGCTGGAAATAACCCGATGGTTGGTATGACTGTAGCAGTGGCAGTCTCGATTCAGGAAGCGGCCGAGGCTGGCAAGTTCTAAATATATCTTGTGAATTGAAAATGCTGGAAGGCTTGAAAGTACCGTAATCTCAAATGTTTACGGTTAGAGGGAAGTAATTTCAGATTAGGCGGTATAGCCCCGATTACAAGGGCTGTACCGTCTTTTTGAGTTCCTATGCGCCTTGCCGTTTCGGTTGCATGTCAGAAAGGAAATTGAGTTCACCCACAAAATTGAAAACAATATCTACTTTCTGTACCCGTTTCCCGTTCACCTTTTCCGGCGCATGGACTATGAT
>CAJUGG010000072.1 GCA_910585995.1 uncultured Lachnospiraceae bacterium | reverse complement strand
GCCGAAAATGCTTCCAGAGTGGGGAAACTGTAGGGACTGAAGCGGAACTTAAAACAGCGGAAGTCCTGGAAGTGCCCGGAAGGATTATCGGACGCGTGAGCGGCCGAAAATGCTTCCAGAGTGGTGGAACTGTAGGGACTGAAGCGGAACTTAAAAACAGCGGAAGTCCTGGAAGTGCCCGGAAGGATTATCGGACGCGTGAGCGGCCGAAAATGCTTCCAGAGTGGGGGAAGTGTAGGGACTGAAGCGGAACTTTAATAGGAGGGCCTCAAAATGGACGAGAAGACGATGGTTAGTGATGCACTTGTGGGGATTAATGGAGAGCTGAAGGCGTATGCGGAGTATATTACGCAGAGTGAGAATCCGCAGTTGAAGCAGACGCTGAAGCAGATGAGAAATAAGACGGAGACGGCGCAGGAGCAGTTGTATCAGATTGCGCGGGAGAAGTCTTATTATGTGCCGGCTTCTAAGGCGACGAAGGAAGAGATTGAGCATGTGAAATCTTTGTTTAAGCCGGAGTCTATGTTGTAGGAAGGACGGACGACAGACCACGGGTCACTGCCGCAAGAGGCGGCTGGGCGGCTGATGACCGCAGAGGGCCTGGGGGTTCGACAAAGGTCTGCATAGATTGTATCGGACAGCCTGCACAGTGTGTATGCTCCATTCGGACACAAGTGTCCGCCTGGCTCATACACACAGCGCAGGCTGTCCGCTCCAATCTACACAGCACTCTTTGTGCGAACCCCCAGGTCCCCTGCGGTCGTCAGCGCCCAGCCGCCTCTTGCGGCAGCGGCCCGTGGTCTGTCGCCCTGGGGTTGGGGGAAGGAGGTGGGGAAGGGGAGCCTGTATTGTTTTGGAATTATGGGAGGGTTATAGTTACATAGGGGATAGGTTTTGGAAGAAGGTTTTTAGGTGGTCCAGGCGGGAGGGGATGGTCTTTAGGAGCAGGTCCAGGGTGGTGATGGCGGCCATACATTCCACAACGACGACGGCGCGGGGGACGATGATGGGGTCGTGGCGGCCGTGGATGGAGATGGTGATGTTTTGGCCGGATTTGTTGACGGTCTCCTGGGGGGCACTAATGGAGGGGGTGGGTTTGAAGGCGGCGCGGAAGATGAGGTCGCTGCCGTCACTGATGCCTCCTAAGACGCCGCCTGAGTGGTTGGTTTTTTTGCGGACTTTGTTTTCTTCCATATAAAAGGCGTCATTGTTGGTGCTGCCGCAGGCAGCGGCAGCGGCGAAGCCGTCTCCGATCTCGAAACCTTTGACGGCGCCGATGGAACAGATGGATTTGGCCAGGTTAGCGTTTAATTTGTCAAAGCAGGGGTCTCCGATGCCTGCGGGGAGGCCTTTTAGGACACATTCGACGATACCGCCGCAGGAGTCCTGGCGGGCACGACAGGCGTCTAGATGGGCTTCGGCTTCTTTGGCAGCGATAGGGTCGGGCATGTTGACGGCGTTTTGTTCCATGACGGACAGGTCAAAGCGGTCGTAGTCGATGGTGACGGGGCCGATGGAGTGGGTGTAGGCGGTGACGGTGATGCCTAGTTCTGAGAGGAGTTTGGCAGCGATGGCACCGGCGGCGACGCGGCCGATGGTCTCCCGTCCAGAGGAGCGGCCGCCGCCGGTGTAGTCGCGAAAGCCGTATTTTTGGTCGTAGGTGTAGTCAGCGTGTCCGGGGCGGTAGTAGGCGGCGATCTCTGTGTAGTCTTTGGAACGCTGGGAGGTGTTTTTGACCATCAAAGAGATGGGGGTGCCGGTGGTCTTGCCTTCGAAGATGCCGGAGAGGATCTCTACGGTATCGTCTTCTTTTCGAGGGGTGGTATAGCGGGACTGGCCGGGTTTTCGGCGGTTGAGATAGGGTTGGATGTCGGATGCGGACAGAGGGAGTCCGGCGGGGCAGCCGTCGATCACGACGCCGATAGCCGGACCGTGAGATTCGCCCCAAGTGGTGATAGAAAAGAGGGTGCCTAGTGTAGAACCTGCCATGATATTCTCCTTTGGGTTTAAATTTTATTGACTAGGCTTTAGTATATATAATATACTTTGGTTTGTAAATCATTTTGTGAAAGTTCTGTCATAGGTGAGGCTGCGTGGTGCTTGAAAAAGGAATTGCGGAACTTTAAAACAGCAATGGACCGTACAAGCCCCAAGAGGATTTTCAGACACTTCAGTGGCTGAAAATTCTCTTAGAGCAGGGGGCTTGGGAGGGAAATTGCGGAACTCAAAACAGCAATGGACCGTACAAGCCCCAAGAGGATTTTCAGACACTTCAGTGGCTGAAAATTCTCTTAGAGCAGGGGGCTTGGGAGGGAAATTGCGGAACTCTAATAGGAGATTAAGGATGTATCGGTTGATTAAGAAGGATGGGAATGCGAAGCGAGGAGAGTTTCATACGGTGCATGGGGTGATACAGACGCCGGTGTTTATGAATGTGGGGACGGTGGCAGCGATTAAGGGAGCAGTGTCTACGGAGGATCTGGAAGGGATTGGAACGCAGGTGGAGTTGTCGAATACGTATCATCTGCATGTGAGACCAGGGGATCTGGTGGTGAAGAAATTGGGAGGGCTTCATAGATTTATGTCCTGGGAAAAGCCGATTTTGACGGATTCGGGGGGATTTCAGGTGTTTTCTCTGGCAGGTCTTCGCAAGATTAAGGAGGAGGGAGTGTATTTTAACTCCCATGTGGATGGCAGGAAGATCTTTATGGGACCGGAGGAAAGTATGCAGATTCAGTCGAATCTGGCTTCGACAATTGCCATGGCTTTTGATGAGTGTGCGCCTAGTAAGGCGGACAGGGGGTATGTGCAGGCTTCGGTAGAGCGGACAACTCGCTGGCTTGTGCGGTGTAAGAAGGAGATGGACAGGCTGTGCAGGCTTGAGGATACGATTAATAAAGAGCAGCTTTTGTTTGGAATTAACCAGGGAGCTGTATATGAGGATATCCGGGTTCAGCATGCGAAGCGGATCGCAGAACTTGATCTTCCAGGTTATGCCATTGGGGGTCTGGCCGTGGGGGAGAGTCATGAGGAGATGTATCGGATCATCGAGGCAGTCATTCCTTACCTCCCAGTAGAGAAGCCTACCTATCTGATGGGGGTGGGAACGCCGGCTAATATTCTGGAGGCTGTGGAGCGCGGGGTGGATTTTTTTGACTGTGTGTATCCAAGCCGTAATGGCAGGCATGGGCATGTGTATACCAATCAGGGGAAATTGAACCTGTTTAATGCACAATATGAGCTAGATGAACGTCCCATCGAAGAGGGGTGTGCCTGTCCGGCATGCAGGAGGTATTCAAGAGCTTATATCCGGCATCTGTTAAAGGCGAAGGAAATGTTGGGGATGCGGCTGTGTGTGCTGCACAATCTGTATTTTTATAACCATATGATGGAAGAGATTCGGGAAGCGATTGAGAAGGGATGTTATTCAGCGTATAAAGCGAAAAAGTTAGAGGGAATGCAGCAGGGAGCAGTCAAACAATCGTAAAAAAGGCTTGCCGTCAGAGAGAATATTGTGTACAATAGACATTAGTTATTTTTTTAGGAGGACATAGAGATGTTGGTAACGGGTACAGGTGCAGGCGGTGGCATGTTGCAGATATTGATTGTGTGGGGGCTTTTTATTGCGGCTATGTATTTTTTCATGATGAGACCTCAGAAAAAGGAGCAGAAGAGAGTTGCAGCGATGTTGGCCTCTATGGAAGTGGGCGATGTGGTGGTGACAACCAGTGGATTTTATGGGGTTTTGATTGATATTACGGATGAGGACGTAATTGTAGAGTTCGGAAGCAACCGCAACTGTCGTATCCCTATGAAGAAAGCAGCCATCCAGGAGGTGGAAAAACAGAACTGATACCAGGATCGGTAAAGGATGTAAGCAGCAGGGCGGAAGGGGACTTCCGCCTTTTTATGTGCAGAGGAAATGTTATAAAAAACAGCAACGGACCATACAAGCCCCAAGAGGATTTTCAGACACAAAAGTGTCTGAAAATCCTCTTAGAAGTGGGGGCTTGGGAGGGGAGTTGCGGAACTTCAGTGGAGGATAAGCGATGACATGCAGGATTGGATTGATCTTTGGTGACGGGATCGGGCCAGAGATTGTAAGAGAGGCAAAAAAGGTACTGGAGCAGGTGACAAAGGTATACAAACATACGTTTGATTACATGGAACTTTTACTGGGGGGCGCATCCATTGATGTGCATGGGGTGCCCTTAACAGAGGAGACGATTGCGCAGGCAAAGGCTTGTGATGCGGTGCTGATGGGTTCGATTGGAGGGGATGCGAAGACATCGCCTTGGTATCAGTTAGAGCCGTCTAAGAGACCGGAGGCAGGGCTTCTTGGGATCAGAAAGGCTTTGAACTTGTTTGCGAATTTAAGGCCGGCGTATCTGTATGAGGAGCTTCGGGCGGCGTGCCCGCTTCGGGAGGATATCAGCGCAGCGGGATTTGATATGCTGATTATGAGGGAATTGACGGGAGGACTGTATTTTGGGGCGCGCAAGACCGAAGAGGTGGATGGTGTGCTGACAGCGGTGGATACGCTTTCTTATAATGAGCAGGAGATTCGTAGGATTGCAAAGCGCGCGTTTGAGATTGCACAGAAGAGACGGAAAAAGGTATGCAGTGTGGACAAGGCCAATGTGCTGGATTCTTCGAGGCTTTGGAGAAAGGTTGTGGAGGAAGTTGCAAAGGATTATCCAGATGTGGAATTGTCCCATATGTACGTGGATAACTGTGCGATGCAACTTGTGATGAATCCGGCACAGTTCGATGTGATCCTGACCGAAAATATGTTCGGTGATATCTTGTCGGATGAGGCATCTATGGTGACAGGGTCTATCGGGATGCTTTCGAGTGCCAGCTTAAATGATACGAAGTTTGGGCTGTATGAACCGAGTCATGGGTCGGCACCAGATCTTGCAGGACAGGATAAAGCGAATCCGATTGCGACGATTTTGTCGGCGGCGATGATGCTTCGGTATTCGTTTGATCTGGATCAGGAGGCGGATGCGATAGAAGAGGCGGTTCGGCAGGTTCTAAGAGATGGGTATCGGACAGGGGATATTCTGTCAGAAGGGTGTAGGCTTGTAGGAACGGCGCAGATGGGAGATCTGATTGTGGAGAGAATTTTGTAAGTGAAAGATTGTGACTCGTTAAAGCGACGCCCGCCATGGGCTATAAAATAAATAATTAGGATAAGGAGTTGTAAGAGATGAGAAGTGATGCGGTGACGAAGGGGATGCAGCAGGCACCCCACAGGTCTTTATTTCATGCGTTGGGACTGACAGAGGAGGAGCTGAATCGTCCGTTGGTGGGGATTGTGAGTTCTTTTAATGAGATTGTGCCGGGACACAGGAATCTGGATAAGATTGTGGAAGCGGTGAAGATGGGAGTCGCTATGGCAGGAGGGACGCCGATTGTATTTCCGGCGATTGCGGTCTGTGATGGGATTGCCATGGGACATATTGGGATGAAGTATTCTCTGGTGACGAGGGATTTGATTGCGGATTCTACAGAAGCGATGGCAATGGCACATCAGTTTGATGCGCTTGTGATGGTGCCGAACTGTGATAAGAATGTACCAGGGCTTTTGATGGCGGCGGCGAGGGTGAATATTCCGACGGTGTTCATAAGCGGCGGGCCTATGATGGCCGGACGCGTAAAGGGGGAGAAGAGAAGTCTTTCGAGTATGTTTGAGGCGGTCGGCTCGTATGCGGCCGGTATGATGACGGAGGAAGATGTGACAGAATTTGAGAATCATGTATGTCCGACCTGCGGTTCTTGTTCGGGGATGTATACGGCGAACAGTATGAACTGCCTGACCGAAGTGCTGGGGATGGGACTTGGGGGCAATGGTACGATACCGGCGGTCTATTCGGAGCGGATTAAGCTTGCGAAGAAGGCGGGTATGCAGGTGATGGAGATGCTAAGAGCCAATATCTGTCCAAGAGATATTATGACCGAGAAAGCTTTTATGAATGCGCTGACTGTGGATATGGCGCTTGGCTGCTCGACCAACAGTATGTTGCATCTGCCGGCGATTGCCCATGAGGCCGGAGTGGAGCTGAATGTGGATATCGCCAATGAGGTCAGTGCAAGGACGCCGAACCTGTGCCATCTGGCACCGGCAGGGCCTACATATATGGAAGATCTGAATGAGGCGGGCGGCGTCTATGCGGTGATGAATGAGCTGTCGAAAAAAGACCTGCTGAATCTGGACTGTATGACCGTGACTGGTAAGACAGTGGGAGAAAATATTGCTTCATGTAAAAATAAGAATCCAGAGGTGATTCGTCCGGTGGAGAATCCGTACAGTACCACGGGCGGCATTGCGATCCTGAAAGGAAATCTGGCTCCGGACAGCGGAGTGGTAAAACGTTCAGCGGTGGCAGAGGAGATGTTGGTGCATGAGGGTCCAGCCCGTGTATTTGACTGTGAAGAAGATGCGATTGAAGCCATCAAAGGCGGCAAGATTGTGGCAGGAGACGTGGTGGTGATCCGCTATGAGGGTCCAAAGGGCGGCCCAGGTATGCGGGAGATGTTAAATCCCACTTCGGCGATTGCCGGTATGGGCCTTGGGTCTTCGGTGGCGCTGATTACCGATGGCCGCTTCAGCGGTGCCAGCCGTGGGGCGTCGATTGGTCATGTCTCTCCGGAGGCGGCCGTGGGCGGGCCAATTGCTTTGATTGAGGAAGGAGATCTGATCAAGATCAATATCCCAGAGAACCGGCTGGATGTAGATATCTCCCAGGAAGAGATGGAAAGAAGACGGGCAAACTGGCAGCCAAGAGAACCAAAAGTGACTACTGGATATCTGGCACGTTATGCATCCATGGTAACTTCTGGAAATCGGGGTGCGATATTGGAGATTCAAAAATAAGATAAGATACGAGGGGAGAAAAAAATTTATGGTTTTAACGGGAGCAGAGATCGTGATCGCCTGCCTGAAAGAGCAGGGCGTGGATACCGTATTTGGTTATCCGGGAGGAGCAATCCTGAATATTTATGATGCATTATACAAACACCCGGAGATCCGCCATATCCTGACTTCTCATGAACAGGGGGCTTCTCATGCGGCGGATGGTTATGCAAGGGCGACGGGCAAAGTGGGGGTCTGCTTTGCCACGTCAGGGCCTGGCGCTACCAATCTGGTGACTGGGATTGCAACTGCCTATATGGATTCCATTCCGGTGGTGGCGATTACTTGTAATGTGGGCACATCGCTTCTTGGAAAGGACAGTTTCCAGGAAATTGATATCACAGGCATCACGATGCCGGTGACCAAATACAGTTTTATTGTAAAGGATGTCAAAGACTTGGCAGGAGCTATTCGCCGCGCGTTTAAGATCGCAAAGACCGGACGTCCAGGCCCGGTTCTGGTAGATATCACCAAAGACGCCACAGCCAACGAGACAGAATATACCGAACAGGTTCCAGAAGAGGTGAAACCCAATCTTTCTACGATTAAAGAATCAGATCTTGCACAGGCAGTGAAGATGATTCAGGCTGCGAAAAAGCCGATGATCTTTGTGGGAGGCGGTGCAATCGCTTCCAATGCCTTTGAAGAGCTTAGAACATTTGTGGAGAAGGTAGACGCTCCGGTGTGCGATACTCTGATGGGAAAAGGCGCATTTAGCGGTGAACATCCTCTGTATGCGGGGATGCTTGGGATGCATGGGACAAAATATGCGAACTTTGGAGTGGCGAAATGTGACTTGCTGATCACTGTTGGGGCGCGTTTCAGCGACCGGGTATTTGGAGATGCTTCCCGTTTTGCAACACATGCCAAGATCTTGCAGATCGATGTGGACCCGGCAGAGATCAATAAAAATATCATGACTTCTGCCAGTGTGATCGGTGATGTAAAAGAAGTATTAAAGAGGTTGACTCCTTGCTTTGAACAGCAGGAGCATAAAGAGTGGATTGCCTATATTGAGGATCTTAAGACGCGTTTCCCATTAAAATACAAAGAGGAAGGGCTTTCAGGACCTTATATTATAGAAGAGATCTACAAAGCCACCAAAGGAGATGCGATTATCTGTACCGAGGTAGGACAGCATCAGATGTGGGCGGCTCAGTATTATAAATACAGCAAGCCCCGTACACTCTTGACTTCCGGTGGGCTGGGCACCATGGGTTATGGCTTGGGAGCTTCCATGGGAGCGAAAGTGGCGATGCCAGAGAAACGAGTCATCAATATCGCCGGAGACGGATGTTTCCGTATGAATATGAATGAGCTTGCCACTGCGTCCCGTTATCAGATCCCGATTATCGAGATCGTGATCAACAATCATGTGCTGGGCATGGTGCATCAGTGGCAGGAGTTATTCTATGAAAAGCGGTATTCAGCTACCGTGTTCCAGGACAAGGCAGATTTTGCCAAAGTAGCAGAGGCGCTTGGGTGCAAGGGCATCCGTGTCACTACAAAAGAAGAATTTCAGACAGCTCTTTCAGAGGCTTTTGCAAGTGACGGACCGGTGGTCTTAGACTGCCAGATTGACTGCGAGGACAAAGTATTTCCGATGGTTCCTGCGGGTGCGCCTATAGAGAATGCATTTGATCAGGATGATCTGTAAAAGGAACTCTATGTACAAAATTCTGGCGAAAATGACAGAGAAAAATGGTCAGTCTGAACATTGATTTTTAAATAACAATGTATTATAATTAAAAAAGGAGTTTCAGATCGTTTAAATAGGTATATGATGGGGATGTTACAGGAGGTTGTTTCTGATATCCAGTATATTTGTATTAATATTTTTGTATATTTATACAGATGAAGGGATTCGGAGCTGCGTTTTGCAGCATCCCTATATTGATAGTGTCAAGCAATCTATGAAAAACAGCAATGGACCGTACAAGCCCAGGAAATCCTTTCGGATCCAGGAGCTTGGAGGGGAAATTGTGGAACTCAGAATCAGAGAGGATGAAATTATGAAAAGAGTGTACAATTTTTCGGCAGGCCCGGCCGTACTGCCAGAAGAGGTATTAAAAGAGATCGCGGCAGAGATGATGGACTATCACGGTACGGGGATGTCCGTGATGGAGATGAGCCATCGTTCCAAGGCATTTGATGAGATTATCCAGACCGCAGAACAGGATTTTCGGGAACTTTTGCAGGTTCCAAACAATTATAAAGTGCTGTTTTTACAGGGCGGCGCGCATCTGCAGTTTGCGGCGATTCCGATGAATCTGATGAAGCATCGGGTAGCAGATTATATCGTGACCGGGCAGTGGGCAAAAAGGGCCTATGAAGAGGCAAAGCAATACGGAAAAGCAAATAAGATTGCTTCTAGTGAAGACCAGACCTATTCTTATATCCCGGACTGTTCGGATCTGCCTGTCAGTGCAGATGCAGATTATGTCTATATTTGTGAAAATAATACCATCTATGGTACAAAATTCTGGACGCTTCCCAACACCAAGGGAAAAGATCTGGTAGCGGATGTGTCTTCTTGCTTTTTGTCTGAACCTGTGGATGTATCCAAGTATGCCCTGATGTATGGCGGCGTACAGAAAAATATCGGCCCGGCCGGTATGGTGATCGCGGTGGTCAGAGAGGATCTGATCACAGAAGAGGTACTTCCCGGAACTCCCAATATTATGAAATATAAGACGCAGGCAGATGCAGGATCTTTGTACAATACGCCAAACTGCTTTTGTATCTATACTTGCGGCAAGGTCTTTCAGTGGCTGAAAAAGATGGGCGGCCTTTCTGTGATGAAACAAAAAAACGAAGAAAAAGCTGCGATTTTTTATGACTTCCTGGATCAAAGCCGTC
This sequence comes from uncultured Lachnospiraceae bacterium, assembly GCA_910585995.1. Lineage (GTDB taxonomy): Bacteria > Bacillota > Clostridia > Lachnospirales > Lachnospiraceae > Hominiventricola. Next base: position 2,671 of record CAJUGG010000072.1, on the reverse strand, counting down.
TGTTTCAAGGTACAGTCCGAAAAGAGGACCGTTCTCTGATGAATGTTCCTTTTGTGACCGGAAACAAAGAGATGGACGCGAAATTTATCAAAGAAGCAGAGGCAGCAGGATTTGTAAGTCTGAAAGGGCACAGAAGTGTGGGAGGTATGCGTGCCAGCATCTATAATGCGATGCCAAAAGAGGGCGTGGAAGCGCTTGTTACATTTATGAAGAAATTTGAAGAGGAGAACATGTAAGACTATGTACCAATATCATTGCCTGAATCCTATTGCAGAAGTCGGACTGAAAAAATTTGATGGTAATTATGCCAAGACAGACAACATAGAAGACGCAGATGCGGTTCTGGTAAGAAGCGCCGCGATGCATGATATGGAGATTCCGAACAAGATCTGTGTGATCGGAAGAGCGGGAGCCGGAGTGAATAATATACCACTGGGAAAATGTTCCGAACAGGGGATTGCAGTCTTTAATACGCCGGGAGCCAATGCCAATGGGGTAAAGGAACTGGTGCTGGCAGGGATGCTGCTGGCATCCAGAGATATTATCGGAGGACTTCACTGGGTGCGCTCGGAACGGCAGAACGAAGAGCTGGAGCAACTGGCAGAGAAGCAAAAAAAAGCATTTGCCGGTCACGAGATCACGGGAAAGAAATTAGGTGTGATCGGACTGGGTGCTATCGGTATCTTGGTGGCCAATGCAGCAGCGGCACTTGGGATGGAAGTCTATGGATATGATCCCTATATCTCCGTCAATGCTGCGTGGAAGCTTTCGAGAGATGTTAGACATATTACAGATGTCAATGATATTTACAGAGAATGTGACTATATTACGATTCATGTTCCGCTTTTAGAGAGTACCAAAGGGATGATTGGATCTTCGGCGATTGCGCAGATGAAACAGAGCGTGGTGGTTATGAATTTTGCAAGAGGACCGCTGGTGGATATGAAAGCTATCGTGGAAGCGCTCAGGACCAATCGGATCTATAAATATGTTACCGATTTTCCAACACCGGATATTGCCTCTTTAAAAAATGCGATTGTGATTCCTCACCTGGGGGCATCTACCGAGGAATCCGAAGACAACTGTGCGATTATGGCAGTGGAGGAAGTCCGGGATTATCTGGAAAATGGAAATATTCATAATTCGGTGAATTATCCCAATTGTGATATGGGCGTGTGCAAGGATGCCATGCGTGTGACGATTATTCATCGAAATATTCCCAATATGCTGACAAAATTTACCGCGACGTTCGGCGACCTGGGAATTAATATTGAACGGATGAGCAACGTGACCAAAGGGGAGTATGGTTATGTGATCATGGACTTGAGCAATACCGCAGATGAACAATCCATCCAGACCATACGAACGATTAAAGGAGTATTGAAAGTCAGGGTGATGAAATAATGGCAATTGTAAGACCATTCTGCTGTGTTCATCCTGCAAGGGGGCTGGAATGTCAGATCGCAGCATTACCTTATGATGTTTACAGCAGAGAAGAGGCTAGAAATGCAGTGAAAGGACGGCCGCTTTCTTTTTTACATGTGGATCGTCCAGAGACTTTGTTTGAACCAGATCAGGATATGTATGCGCAGGAGGTCTATGAGGCGGCCAAAAACCGCTTATGGAAGATGCAAGAGGAGGGTTCTTTGGTAAAAGAAGCTTCCCCAGTCTATTATATTTATGAACTGACCATGGATGAGCGCTCACAGACGGGGATTGTTGGCTGCGCATCCATCGACGACTATGAAAATCAGGTCATTCGAAGACATGAGGATACACGGGCGGAGAAAGAAGCGGACCGGATCCGACATGTGGATACCTGTAATGCGCAGACGGGACCGATCTTTCTTGCGTATCGTTCTCATGATAAGATTCGGGAGATTGTAAGAGAGACCAAAAAAGAAAAGGCAGAATTTCGCTTTACAGCAGAAGATGGAATCTGCCATGCCGGATGGAGAGTGACCAAAGAGGAACAGCTTTTGGCGCTTCAGAAAGCCTTTGAGGAAGTTGGATGTGTCTATATCGCGGATGGACACCACAGAGCGGCTTCTGCTGTCCGGGTCGGTCAGATGCGAAGAGAAACTCATCCAGAGTATGATGGGACAGAGGAATTTAATTATTTTCTGTCGGTATTATTCCCGGATGAAGAGCTGATGATTATGGACTATAACCGGGTCGTCAAAGATCTCAACGGTCTGACATTTGAAGCGTTTTTGGAAGCAGTCTCTGAAAAATTTGAGATCTGCATGTTGAAAAGTGCAAGGAAACCAAAGCAAAAAGGCCAGATCATCATGTACCTGCATGGGTACTGGTTTCGGCTGAAAGTCAAAAAAGAATACATACAGGATGACCCGGTAGAAGGGTTGGATGTGGCATATCTTCAGCGGGAACTCTTAGAGCCAGTATTGGGAATACAGGACCCAAGAACGGATGAAAGGATTGATTTTGTTGGAGGAATCCGAGGACTCGAAGAATTAAAAAGACGGGCAGACAGTGATATGGAAGTGGCTTTTGCCATGTATCCTACTTCCATCCAGGAATTGTTTGCCGTATCCGATGCAGGCCGTTTGATGCCCCCCAAGTCCACTTGGTTTGAACCCAAACTGCGAAGCGGCCTCTTTATCCATGAACTTACCTAACAACAGATTGCAGGCTTCGCCAGCAAACCTAT
>CAJUGG010000071.1 GCA_910585995.1 uncultured Lachnospiraceae bacterium | reverse complement strand
GGTCGCACAAAGAGTGCTGTGTAGATTGGAGCGGACAATTTGCTGGTTTTGTATGAGCCAGGCGAACACGTTTACGTGTACGACTGGAACATACAAAACCAGTGAATTGTCCGATACATTCTATGCAGACCTTTGTCGACCCCTCAAGCCAGCGCGGCCCGTCTTGTGTTTGCCAGAGAGCCAAGGATGCTCCAGTCCGTGGCTTGTGGCGGGGACGTCGTCTTATACAAAGGGGTTCCGATACCCGGAGAGTCCCTGCAATTCTTCTTCGATTCGCAGCAGCTGGTTATATTTCTCTGTCCGTTCTGCCCTGCAAGGTGCCCCTGTCTTGATCTGTCCTGCTCCGCAGGCCACTGCGATATCAGCGATGATATCTTCACTGGTCTCTCCGCTTCTATGCGAGATAATCGTCCGATATCCTGCTTTATGAGCCATATGAATGGCATCAAAGGCTTCTGTCAGGGTTCCGATCTGATTGACTTTGATCAGGATTGCGTTGGCTGCATGGAGTTTGATCCCGCAGGAGAGTCTCTTGGTATTGGTCACAAACAGATCATCTCCTACAAGCTGTATCTTATCTCCTAGCTGCCTTGTCATAAGCTGCCAGCCGTCCCAGTCATCTTCGGAAAGTCCGTCTTCGATGGATACCAGCGGATACAGGGAAGTCAATTCTTCATAGTATTCTACCATTTCCTCAGAAGTCCGGCTGACTTTATGTCCGTTCATCCTCGCTTCTCCTGGGAAATCATAGCGTCCGGTCTTGCCGTTGGTCAGTTCGTTGGCCGCTGCATCCATAGCAAAGACAAAATCTTTTCCCGGCTCATATCCGGCTTCTTCCACAGCTTCTTTCAGATACATAAATACCTCTTTTGCATCCCGGATATCCGGCGCAAATCCTCCTTCATCTCCCACCGCAGTCGTCAGTCCTTCTTTGGTCAGGAGCAGCTTCAGCTTGTGATAGACCTCCACACCCATGCGGATCGCCTCTTTAAAGCAGCAGGCACCCACAGGCATAATCATAAATTCCTGAAAATCCAGCGCATTTTTAGAATGTCTGCCTCCATTGATAATATTCATCATAGGTACGGGCATACTGTCCGTCCGGATACCTCCCAGATACTGATACAGCGGGATTCCCAGTGCACGTGCAGAAGCCTTTGCTACAGCCATAGATACCGCCAGTATCGCATTTGCCCCAAGGTTTGACTTGTTCTCCGTCCCGTCTGCATCAATCAGCAGATGGTCGATATAGCTTTGGTTCAACGCATTTTCTCCCAGCAACACATTGGCAATCTTTGTATTGACATTCGTCACGGCTTTCTCCACTCCAAGCCCCAGATAGCGCTCCTGTCCATCTCTAAGCTCTACTGCCTCAAAGCTTCCGGTGGACGCCCCGGAAGGAACAGAAGCCCTCGCCTGATAGACTCCGTCTAAGAGTACCTCTGCCTCTATGGTGGGATTCCCTCTCGAATCCAGGATTTCTCTTGCATAAATATAAGTAATCGGTAAATATTGATTCATAAAAAAAGAACCTCCTCACACTTTTTCACTAGTATGAGCAGGTTCTTATCATCTTATTCGGCCTTTAGATATTGTGTCATCACATAACCTTCCTGGTTATCTTGTTCAATACAGCGGATCTGTACCCATTCCTGGGAAGCATCTCCTAAGATCTCTAATTTTTCTCCCGCTTTTACGGTTGTCAAGACAGTCGAACTGGTGTTTGGCTCACTGCGGACATTCATGGAATTAGGAATCGCTGTCATCGTCGTCGCTTCTGGGGCTTCTTCCGGAGTCTCCTCTGGCTGTTCTTCCGGCTGCTCCTCAGGCGTCTCTTCCGGCTGTTCCGGCTGTTCCTCTCCCTGAGCATCATCGCCCTCGGTATTGTCACCTTCTTCGCCGTCTTCTCCGCCCTTGATGATCAGCGGTGCACCGTCTTCCCCTTCTAACTGTTCTTCTGTCTGTATCTGATCTTCTTCCTCGTCCTTATCTTTATTCAGGAACTTAAAAGCAGCAAAAGCGACCAGCACCACAAAGATCAGTGCAAGAATGATACCCAGAATCACCATCTTTCTTCCGTCATCTTCCATATCCCAGTCATAACGGTCATTCTCTTCTTCGTCCTCATCCTCGTCTTCGTCGTCTTCTTCCTCGTCGATCTCTTCTTCCTCATCTGGATCAAGATCGTCGTCTTCCTCTTCCTCTGGAATCGGCGCAGGCTTTTTCTTCGGCTTAGGCGTCTCCAGATCCATATCCACGTCTGCCACAAAATATTCAAAGTCATCTTTGGACGCCGCAGCGGAAGCTTTGACTGTGATCCCTGCTGCCCTGGCAGCTTTTTCATAGACAGCATCCATGCCCTGATAAGTGACACTGCGAAGCACTTCTTTGGAAGCGCCCAAAAGCAGCAGTTTAAAATTTCCCAGATAAGCAGCCACTTCTTCCGGCTGATCTTTTACCAGGTTTGGAAATGCTTTTTCTAATTTTTCCAGCTCGGCATAGATCTTGTCTTCTGACAATCCATAGATGCCAAAGATCTCCTCTACAGAAAAATCGTCCTGATAGTACATCACCAGCATAATCCGGTGCAGCAACGGAAAAGAAGCCGGTATCTTAGAAAGCGTACAGGTTCCTTTCAGTGCAGTACCTTTTTCCTGGCTGGATAGCAGCTTATGGTATTGTTTCCGAAGAGTCTGGTAATATTGATACAAAAACCACCTCTCCAGATCCTGTTCATACTCACCGTTCTTCAGCTTGCCAAATAAGGCGGTGTAAAATTCCTCTGTCACACCGGCTGCCTGGTCTTCTCTTTGTATAATCAAAAGAGAGCGGCTGTAGACCTCCTCATAGGTCGCATCAAACAGTTTTTTATATCCCTGTTGGTTCTTACTCTCGATCTCCTCCAGGGCGCGTCTCATCTCAAGTATCATATCAATTCCTCACTATCGGCCGTCTATGATCTCACAAGCAGCGATTTACCGGTCATCTCTTTAGGCTGCTCCATCTCCATCAGTTCCAAAAGGGTTGGAATAATATCCGCAAGGCATCCACCCTCCCGCAGGCCATAAGACCGGTCAGCATTGACCAGAATAAACGGCACCGGATTCGTCGTATGCGCCGTAAAAGGAGCACCCGTCTCATAGTCTTTTAACTGCTCTGCATTGCCATGGTCTGCACAGATAAACATCTGGCCGTCTACGGACTTTAATGCCCTTACCGCGCGTCCCACGCACTCGTCCACAGCCTCCACAGCCTTGATCGCTGCTTCTTCCACTCCGGTATGTCCCACCATATCCGGATTGGCAAAGTTGATGATAATCACATCATATTTTCCGGATGTAATGGCTTCACAAAGCTTATCGCACACTCCATAAGCACTCATCTCCGGCTGCAGATCATAGGTGGGAACTTTCGGGGATTTTACCAAGATACGATCCTCACCCTCATTTGGCTCCTCCACACCTCCATTGAAGAAGAATGTCACATGAGCATATTTCTCCGTCTCTGCAATCCTCGCCTGAGTCTTGCCCTGTGCAGCCAGATATTCCCCAAATGTGTTGTTCAGCGTCACTTTATGGAACGCGATTAATTTATTAGGGATCGTCACATCATATTCTGTAAAGCATACATAGGTCAGATCCAGTTTCTTCTCTCTCTCAAAACCAGTGAACGCATCATCGCAGAACGCTCTGGTGATCTCTCTCGCCCGGTCCGGACGGAAATTGAAGAAGATAATAGAATCTTTGTCCTGAATCGTCGTCAATGGCTTGCCATCTTTTGTCACCACGATTGGCTTTACAAATTCATCAAAGACCTCTGCCTGATAAGACTCATTCAGTCCACATACCGGGCAAGGATTTAAAGCGCCTTCTCCCTTAGTCAGCGCACGGTATGCAAGCTCCACACGCTCCCAGCGGTTGTCACGGTCCATCGCATAATAACGGCCCATCACCGTAGCCACTTCTCCCACGCCGATCTCTTTCATCTTGTCTCTTAACTCTTTGATATAGCCCTTGCCGGAAGCAGGCGGCGTATCGCGGCCATCCAAAAAGCAGTGTACATACACCTTCTCCAGACCATGACGCTTTGCCATCTCCAGCAGGCCATACAGATGCGTATTATGGCTGTGCACACCGCCGTCAGACAACAGACCATACAAATGCAGAGAAGAATGGTTCTTCTTTGCATTTTCCACAGCCGCTAACAGTGCCTCATTCTCAAAAAAGGTTCCATCCTCGATCTCTTTTGTAATCCTCGTCAGTTCCTGATAGACAATCCGTCCGGCACCCATATTCAGATGTCCGACTTCTGAGTTGCCCATCTGTCCATCCGGAAGTCCAACTGCCAGTCCGCTGGCATAGCCCTTTACAAACGGACACTCCTTCATCAGCTTGTCCATCACCGGCGTCTTCGCCTCCGCAACCGCATTGGACTCTTTTTTCTCATTCAATCCATATCCATCTAAAATCATTAACACGGTAGGTCTTTTGCTCATATCTCGTCTCCTTTATGTGTCTTTTCATCCAATTTTTTATTTTACATGAACTGGGCAAAACATGCAAGTATTTGGGAATGTTTTCATTTATTTTTAAGGATTCCTTATCTACTGCACTCTGGCCAGATCCGGGTGTTCTCCGCCCCAGCCGATCTGCGGGAGGCACCGCAGCAGGTAGAGATCTTCCGCCAGGATCTCCAGGTCGGGAAGTTCTAAGTTTTGCTGCATCCGCTCTAAGGAGGAGGCTTTGGGGACGACGGCTAAGTCCTGCTGCAAGAGGAAGCACAAGAGAAATTGTGCAGGAGAGACGTCGTATTTTGCGGCCATCTGCTGTACGATGGGTTCTTCCAGGACTCTCCTCCGGCCCAGAGGACTCCAGGCCTGCACCTGAATGCCCCAGGATTTGCAGTATCCAACGGCTGCTTCCTGAAGATATCCTACATGCAACTCTAACTGATTGACCATGGGGCGCACATCAGCGGTCTCCATCAGTGCCTCTAAATGATGAGGCAAAAAATTGCTGACGCCGATTGCGCGGACTTTTCCCGCATGATAGAACTCCTCTAAGGCCTTCCAGCTCTCCCGGTCCAGTTCCTTCCAGTCATTACAGTCCGGGTCCGGCTTGGGCCAGTGAAGTAAGAATAAATCCAGATACTCCACGCCCAGACGCTTCAGAGAAGCCTCAAAGCTCTCCTTCGTCTTCTCGTATCCCAGATTGGTCTTCCATACCTTAGATGTCAAGAAGATCTCTTCCCGCGGGATCTGGCTCTCTTTGATGGCTTTGCCCACATAGATTTCATTTTCATAGGCAGCAGCAGTATCCAAAAGCCGATATCCTGCTTCCAGCGCCATCCGGACCACTCGTTCATCTGATCCATCAGTGCATTTGTAAGTGCCATATCCAATCTTAGGCAGTTTCACTCCATTTGACAGTATAAAATATTTCTGCATCCTCTCTTCCCCTCTCTATTGCCCAATCAGCCGGTTATATTCATCAATCATAGCAGATACTTTGCTGTTGTATCCAAGAATCGTCCCATCCACAATAAATGCATTGGCCATGCCATGACTGGCAGGCTGCTTCTGTTCAGCCACATTCTTAAAGATCTCATTAAGTTCCTCCAGTGAGTTTTCCATGGCATCTTCAAATGTAAGATAATAGGCGCTCATCGTCGGATACCCTTCTGCTCCCAGCGCCTCTTCATCCTTCAGATAAGCAAGGACTGCCGCTACCTCCTCCTGATACCGCTCATAAAGCGGCTGTATCGCCTCCGTATCCAACTGAAGGATCATCGTATCATCCTCAATCCCCTGATCATAAATCGCTGTCTGAATCTCTTGAGCCGTGGTCAGCATACTGACAATCGCATAAGTAACCACATATCCCTCTTCCTGCATCTGAGCCAGATCCTCCTGGCGCTTTCCAGAGGCAAGCTCATTGATCTTATTCACAAAATCCGTTCCCAAAGTCTCATACTCATTACAACTCTTCCAGACCCTTGCATGCAGTTCCTTCCCCTTAGCATAATCATCCTCCAGAAAAGAATCCTCATCCGTATATTCATACACCTCATTCAGCGCCTCCCCAAGCTCCCTGACAGACGGTGCAAGCGCAAGATACGCCTCGTCCAACTCCGACTTCTCCTCTTTTCGCTCCAACAACTCCTCCGCCCGGTCCAGATCCTCAAAAAATCCACTGGATATCGAATAGCAAAAATAATCATCATCCAGCAGCGAATACTCTTCCTGATACTCCACATAATCAAAATATTTTCCCAAAGAATCCGCCAAACGCCCCAGCATCTCATTATTAATGCTCACATACAGATTATAAAGCTCCTGCTCATCCTCCTCTGTCCAAGGCTCCACCTCCGGCTCCTCAGGCTGCTCCTCTCCCGTCTCTGCCGCTTCCTCTCCATCCGCCGCCGTCTGCTCTCCCCTCTTCGCACATCCAACTCCAACAACCATCATCGCCATCACCAAAATCACTGCTATCCATCTCTTTTTCATCTCTCACCTCTCCTATCTAACCTTTTCATCCCCATATCTCCAAACAATTCCAACCCTACAACCCTTACAAAACACCGAACTGGCTATACAATCTCTATCATGCCGCCCCTACAAAACACAGGACTGACACAACAGGGGGCTTGGGGACTCGCATAAAGAGTGCTGTGTAGATTGGAGCGGACAATTTGCTGATTTTGTATGAGTCAGGCGAACACGTGTACGTGTACGACTGGAACATACAAAATCAGCAAATTGTCCGATACATTCTATGCAGACCTTTGTCGAGTCCCCAAGCCCCCTGTTGTGTCAGTCCGTCCCTCTTCTTTTACTTCCAGTTCACAATCTTCCCAAAATCAGGTTTGAGCGCTGCGCCGCCTACCAGGCCGCCGTCGATATCCGGCTGTGCAAACAACTCAGGAGCTGTTGCCGCATTAACAGATCCGCCGTACTGAATCCGAATCGCATCTGCAGTTGCCTGATCATAGATCTCTGCGATACATTCACGGATGCCCTTGCACACTTCCTGTGCCTGCTCTGTAGTCGCTGTCTTGCCTGTTCCAATCGCCCAGATCGGCTCATAAGCGATCACAGCCGTAGCTGCCTGCTCTTTGGTCACATTTAAAAATCCAACCTTAACCTGCTGACGGATAAAGTCCATGGTCACACCCTGCTCTCTCTGTGTCAGCGTCTCGCCGCAGCACATAATCGGAGTAATGCCATGCTCAAATGCTTTCAGCATCTTCTTATTCACCGTCTCGCTGGTCTCTGCAAAATACTCTCTTCTCTCAGAATGGCCAAGCACCACATATTTTACCCCTGCATCAGTCAGCATTGCTGGAGAGATCTCACCTGTATAAGCGCCCTTCTCCTCAAAATACATATTCTCTGCACCGATCTGAATGTTAGAGCCTTTTGCCGCTTCCATCGCTGGAATAATGTCGATTGCCGGTACACAAAATACCACATCTGCATCATCCGTAGCTACCAGAGGTTTCAAAGTGTTGATCAGTTCCACAGCCTCCGTTGGAGTCATGTTCATCTTCCAGTTACCTGCAATAATTTTCTTTCTTGCCATTTTACTTACTCTCCTAATTTAAGTTCCGCAGTCTCCTACTAACACCATTTCCGGCAGAGCAATTCCTGACTGGTTCCCAGTCACTCATTGCTCTTGGTGTTATCCGGAGACTGCTGTTTTTAAGTTCCGCAGCCGTCCGCTGCTGTTTTGTTTGTGAAAAATTTATTTATCGTCTGCTGCTGCCACGCCGGGGAGTTCTTTGCCCTCTAAAAATTCCAGGGAAGCTCCGCCGCCGGTGGAAATATGACTCATCTTGTCTGCAAAGCCTAACTGATTCACTGCTGCTGCAGAGTCTCCGCCGCCGATGATCGTCGTTGCATCGGTCTCTGCAAGAGATTTAGCAACCGCAATCGTTCCTTTTGCCAGGATCGGGTTCTCAAATACGCCCATCGGGCCGTTCCATACTACAGTCTTGGCAGATTTTACAGCCTCTGCATACATCTTAGCAGTCTCTGTTCCGATATCCAATCCCATCTTGTCAGCAGGAATTGCGTCTGCGCTCACTACAGATACTTCGATCTCGGCGTCAATCGGATTCGGAAATGCTGAAGCAACAGTGGTATCCACAGGAAGCATAAGCTTCTTGCCAAGTTTCTCTGCCTTGTCCATCATCTCTTTGCAGTAATCCAGTTTTTCCTCATCCACCAGAGAAGTTCCAATCTCATAGCCTTTTGCTTTTAAGAATGTATATGCCATACCGCCGCCGATGATCAGCGTGTCGCATTTCTCCAGAAGATTTGCAATGACATTCAGCTTATCTGCCACTTTTGCGCCGCCTAAGATTGCCACGAAAGGTCTTACCGGATTTTCCACTGCATTTCCAAGGAAATCGATCTCTTTCTGCATCAGATATCCCACTGCACACTCGCCGCCTTTTGCGCGAACCACATCTGTCACACCTGCCACCGATGCATGTGCTCTGTGAGAAGAACCAAAAGCATCACATACATAGACATCACAAAGATCTGCCAGCTCTTTAGAAAATGCTTCTCCATTCTTGGTCTCCTCTTTGCCACGGAAGCGGGTATTCTGAAGAAGTACCACATCTCCCTCTTTCATGTCTGCCACTGCTTTGGTCGCTGCCTCGCCTGTCACATTGTAATCAGCCACAAAATTTACTGGCTTTCCAAGTTTCTCAGACAGTCTCTTAGCCACAGGTGCCAAAGACTCGCCTTCGTTTGGTCCATTTTTCACTTTGCCCAAGTGTGAGCAGAGAATCACTTTTCCACCGTCTCCAATCAATTTCTGAATGGTGGGAAGGGCTGCTTTAATTCTTGTCTCATCGGTGATCTCTCCATCCTTTAACGGGACATTAAAATCACATCTTACCAGAACCCGTTTTCCCTTTACGTTGATATCATCTACTGATTTTTTATTTAACCCCATCTTCTCTTGCCTCCTATCTTCTTTTTCTGTCTGATCGAACAACCGATTGCAGGCTTCGTCCGCAAACCTGTTGTCGTGAAAAAAAGGTCCGGCCCTGAAGACCGGACCCTTTGAGGTCTTAACATATCTGTAATATCCGCTGTGACCCTCGATTATGCCAACTCAGCGAAATATTTAATGGTACGAACCATCTGAGATACATAAGAGTTCTCATTGTCATACCAGGAAACAACCTCTACCTGAGCTTTTCCATCCGGAAGCGGAGAAACCATGGTCTGTGTTGCATCGAACAGAGAACCATATCTCATACCAACGATATCGCTGGATACGATCTCATCCTCGGTATAGCCGTAGGACTCGGTAACAGCTGCTTTCATAGCTGCATTGATCTCCTCTTTGGTCACTGCTTTATTTACAACTGCAAACAACAGAGTGGTAGAACCAGTCGGGGTCGGAACACGCTGTGCTGCGCCGATTAATTTGCCGTTCAGTTCCGGAATAACCAGGCCGATTGCTTTTGCTGCACCAGTGCTGTTTGGAACGATATTGATTGCTGCTGCACGGCTTCTTCTCAGATCGCCTTTTCTCTGCGGTCCGTCCAGAGGCATCTGGTCGCCGGTGTAAGCATGAATGGTACACATAATACCGGACTCGATCGGAGCCAGATCATTCAGTGCTTTTGCCATCGGAGCCAGGCAGTTAGTGGTACAGGATGCTGCGGAAATTACGGTATCCTCTTTGGTCAGAGTCTGATGGTTTACATTGTAAACGATGGTTGGCAGATCATTTCCAGCCGGAGCAGAAATAACAACTTTCTTAGCACCTGCTGTAATATGAGCAGAAGCTTTTTCTTTGGAGGTATAGAATCCGGTACACTCCAGAACTACATCTACACCAATCTCTCCCCATGGAAGCTCAGCTGCATTGGATTTTGCATAGATCTTAATCTCTTTTCCATCCACAATGATAGAATCTTCTGTTGCAGATACAGTATCTGCCAGCGCATATTTACCCTGAGAAGAGTCATACTTTAACAAATGTGCCAGCATCTTCGGTGAAGTTAAATCGTTGATTGCAACAACCTCATAACCTTCTGCACCAAACATCTGTCTGAATGCAAGACGACCGATACGTCCGAAACCATTAATTGCTACTTTTACTGCCATGTTTCAATTCCTCCTAAAAGTTGAATATGATATATGTCTGTCCTTCCAACTCTTACCAAGATTGTTAAAAGAACATCAACCATTACATATTTTACCTAATTTGTCCCAAAATATCAATACCCAAAGATAATTTTTTCACTGTCTCTCCTCCTTGTACAAAGCGCATAAATCATACTGTGCATCCTTCCCAAAGAAGGTTCATTTTCATTAAAATATTCGTCATTTTCACGAATCAAAGAAAAGTCATCCGACCTTTTCATTGACACGCCGGATGGGAAATCCTCTTTACATTCTGTATCTTTTCTTCTATGATAGAGGTAGCTCAATCTAAGGTAGCGCCAAGCAAACAGCATCTGTCCGAACGAAGCCCCGGAAGGATTTTACGGAACGAAGTGACGGAAAATGCTTCCAGATGCAGGGGCGGAGAGAGGACAGATGCGGAACTCAACTCAGGAGGAATTTTTGTGAAAATATTATCAGACTATCATGTACATACTTCTTTTTCTGGTGACTGCAATATCAGTGCAGAAGTGATGATCGAGGGGGCGATTGCGCGGGGGATCTCGTATCTTTGCCTGACAGATCATATGGACTATGACTACACAGACGGAGCTGCCTGTTTTGAATTTGATCCCACGGAATATTTCCGGCGGCTCTTACTCATGAAAGAAAAGTATGCCAAGCAGATCGACTTAGCCATTGGGATTGAGTTGGGACTACAGCCTTATCTCAGTAAAAAACATCACAACTTAGTCTTTTCCCATTCGTTTGATTTTATACTGGGGTCTGTCCATCTGGTTCACTGCAAAGACCCTTATTTTCCTGCCTATTTTAAAGGACGGGAAGAAGAAGAGGCCTATCTGGAATATTTTCAATGTGTCCTTCAGAACTTAGAAGCCTATTCCAATTTTGATGTCTTTGGCCATCTGGACTATGTCGTGCGCTACGGCCCTAACCAGAATACTTATTATTCTTACCAAAAATATAGAGAAATTATCGACGAGATCCTCCGCTCCCTGATTAAAAAAGACATTGGTCTGGAGATCAATACCGGAGGATACAAATATGGACTCGGCGTACCGAATCCATACAAAGACGTGATCTTACGATACCGGGAATTAGGCGGCAAGATCATAACCTTAGGTTCTGACGCCCATGATCCCCAGTTTCTGGCCTATGAATTTGACCGGGTGTATGCGCTTTTAGAGGAATGTGGATATCACTCTTATTATATCTTCCACAACCGCACACCAGAAGAGATCGGACTATAAGATCGTCCCTCCTCCTGCCACATATTCCCCGTCATAAAAGACCACTGCCTGTCCGGGTGTCACTGCCCGGACAGGTTCATCAAATACACATTCTATCTTCCCTTCTTCGAACATACGTACGATACATGAGGCGCCGCCGTGATTATAACGGATCTTTGCCCAATACCTCTGTTCGCTCTCCAAAGGTTCCGCAGCCATCCAGTTCAGACGATCCGCATACAACGTCCGGCAAAAGACATCCGTCGTCTCTCCGATCACCACCTCATTCGTCTCAGGCCGTATCTGTGTCACCACCACCGGCCTTCCCATAGAAAGCCCCAGCCGCTTGCGCTGACCGATCGTATAATGCGTGATCCCCTTATGCCTGCCAATCACTGTCCCGTCCGTCCAGACAAAATTTCCCTCCGGAATCTCTACGCCTGCATGTTCTTCAATATAGTGGGCATAATCCTGATCCGGAACAAAACAGATCTCCTGACTGTCCGGCTTCTTCGCCACCAAAAGCCCCAGCTCCTCAGCAAATGTACGAATCTCCTCTTTTGTATAGGCACCCACCGGCATCAGCGTATGCGAAAGCTGCTCCTGGGTCAGATTATACAGTGCATAAGTCTGATCCTTTGCCGCTGTCTTGGACTTTTTCACCGCATAGCGCCCATTCAAAAGCCGCACCACCTGCGCATAATGTCCAGTAGCAATATAATCTGCCCCAATCTCCAGACTTCGTCTCAACAAAGATTCCCATTTCACATACCGGTTACAGGCGATACAAGGATTAGGCGTTCGCCCATGCAGATACTCGTCCATAAAATAATCGATGACTTTCTCCTGAAAATCCCTCTTAAAATTCATCACATAATGAGGAATCGAAAGACGGTCTGCCACACGCCTGGCATCCTCCACCGCACTCAACCCGCAGCAGCCCCCATTTTCCTCAATAACCTCCGGCTCTTCATCCTGCCAGATCTGCATCGTGACTCCGATCACCTCATAGCCCTGCTGCTGCAAAAGCCACGCCGCCACCGAAGAATCCACCCCTCCGGACATCCCGACTACGACTTTTTTTCCATTCATCTCTAATAATCTTCGCCTTCCTCTTCCTCACCCTCATGAATATCCGATTTAGGTTTCTCCAGCCCTTCGATCTTAATATCATGTTTCTCAGCATAATCCCAAAGAGCCGCATGAATCGCCTCTTCCGCCAACAGAGAACAATGAACCTTTACCGGCGGCAGCCCATCCAAAGCTTCCATCACCGCTTTATTCGTCACCTGCAAAGCCTCATAAATCGTCTTCCCCTTTACAAGCTCCGTCGCCATACTGCTAGTCGCCACCGCAGCTCCACAGCCAAACGTCTTAAATTTCACATCCCGGATCACCTGGTTCTCATCAATATCCAGATAAATCCTCATGATATCCCCACACTTCGCATTCCCAACCGTCCCCACACCGCTGGCGTCTGCAATCTCACCTACATTTCTCGGATTCTGAAAATGATCCATCACCTTATCACTATACATCTTATAATCCTCTCTTCTATATGTTATTTTCTTAACAATTTTACTATATATCATAACAAGGGGTTGTCCCACTCCGGCCCTACAAGCTCAGGCTCTGCCGCACAATGGGGCGGTCTGGCTCGCACAAAGAGTGCTGTGTAGATTGGAGCGGACAATTTGCTGGTTTTGTATGAGCCAGGCGAACACGTTTACGTGTACGACTGGAACATACAAAACCAGTGAATTGTCCGATACATTC
>CAJUGG010000070.1 GCA_910585995.1 uncultured Lachnospiraceae bacterium | reverse complement strand
GGACAGTCTGCACCATTTGTATGCTCCAATCGGACACTGGGTGTCCGCCTGGCTCATACAAATGGCAGAGACTGTCCGCTCCAATCTACACAGCACTCTTTGTGCGCTCCCTCCCCCGCCATCTTTTGCGCCGGACCCTGACACTGGGGGCAGAGGGATTTTTTCCCTGGGGATGAGGGGAATGTTTTCTTGGGTGGGGTTAGGGGGTGTTGGGGGAGGAGGGATTGTGGGGGAGGAGGTGGTGTTCGAGAAAGAGGCCTACCAGGAACCAGAGGGGAGCGTAGTCGAGGCGGATAACGCCTTGGTAGTGGTAGGGGGTGTGGCTGTAGTCCCAGGGGCACAGGTTTTTTTGTTTGAGGAGGATACCACTTAGATATTCTCCTAGGTAGATGAGGGACATGTAGATGAGGCCTCGTTTGATGAGGGGAGTGTGGTTGGTGGTTTTGAGGCGCTGCATCAGGGGGGTTAACAGGGCTGCGCTTCCGTAGATGGGGAACATCCAGAGGGAGGAGCGGCCAATGAGTTTTAGGTTGCGGATGCGGAAGGCCTGCAGGCCGGTCCATAGAATCTCTATGGTCCAGCCGAGGATTCCGCATCGGAAAAAGTTTTTTGTTATCATGGGAATAGTGATGTCCGAAGAGGGGGGATTTTATGCATGGAGGATGAGAAATGTGTTTTGGGAATTATTCGCTTGAAAGAGGAGAGGGCTTGTGCTATGATTTGGGTACGGTCTGGGCTGGCGGGGTGATATAGGTGTGCTGGCGCAGAGTAGTCTGTGCACAAGAGATTGAGGAAGTGTGAATAGAGATGACTTATGAGGAAGCGAGAAGATATCTGGAGGAGTGCAATCAGTATGCGGGGGAGTTGACGCTTGGTCCGCTTCGGGAGATGTTGAGAAGATTAGATGATCCGCAGGATCGGCTGAAGTTTGTGCATATTGCGGGGACGAATGGGAAAGGGTCTGTGTTGGCTTATGTGTCTGCGGTACTTCAGAGGGCAGGATATCGGGTGGGGAGGTATATGTCTCCTACGATCTTTCGTTATCGGGAACGGATACAGGTGAATGAAGAGTCGATCTCTAAGGAGGATCTGACGCGTCTGACAGAGAAGGTACAAAAGGTGGGAGAGCAGATGCTTCTGGAGGGGCTTGGGCATCCTACGATGTTTGAGGCGGAGACGGCGGTGGCTTTTTTGTATTTTACTGAACAGGAGTGTGATCTGGTGGTGCTTGAAGCCGGTATGGGCGGAAGGACGGATGCGACGAATGTGATCAGGAATACGTTGGTGGCAGTGCTGGCTTCGATTAGTATGGACCATATGAGCTTTTTGGGAGATACTTTGTCAGAGATTGCTAAACAGAAGGCGGGAATTATCAAACCGGGATGTACAGTGGTGACGGTAAAACAGGAGCCGGAGGCAGAGCAGGAGGTGCTGGCGAGAAGCCGGGAGTGCGGATGTGAGGTTGTGGTTGCAGATGCGGATCAGGTGATTCATCGAAAGAGAGATTTTATCGAACAGAAGTTCGATTACAAAGAGCGGACACAGGTGGAGATCTCTCTGTCGGGGGAATATCAGTTTATCAATGCGGCGGCGGCGCTGGAAGTGCTGGATGTGCTTCGGGAAAAAGGGTATTCGATATCAGAAGAGTCCATACGTGAGGGGATGAAACATACGGTCTGGAAGGGGCGTTTTACTTTGATGGCAAAGGAGCCGTATGTGATTGTGGACGGGGCGCATAACCGGGATGCGGCTAAGAGATTACGGGAGACGATAGAGCAGTATCTAAAAGGACGGCGTTTGATCTATATTATGGGAGTGCTGGCGGATAAAGAGTATGAGGTGGTCATTGAGCAGACGGCTTCTTATGCATCGGAGATTATTACGGTGATGACGCCGGATAATGACCGGGCGCTGCCGGCTGAGGATTTAAAAAAGGCAGTGGAAAGATACAATCCTCATGTGCAGGCGGCGGATAGTATTGCAGATGCGCTGCATAGAGCTTATGATCTGGCGGGAAAAGAGGATGTGATACTGGCATTTGGTTCCCTTTCTTATTTGGGAGAATTGATGAGGCAGATAGAACAGAGAAAGGAGCAGTGAGATGGTCGATTTATTGGAGCTTAGAGAGCAGATTGACAGGATTGACAAAGAGATCGTACATTTGTTCGAAGAACGGATGGAGATTTGTAAAAAGGTGGCAGAGTATAAGATTGCCAATGGGAAAAAGGTGCTGGACCGCGAGCGGGAACTGGAGAAATTAAAAGTGCTGGGCAATATGGCTCATAATGACTTTAATCGTCATGGGGTACAGGAGTTGTTTCAGCAGATTATGTCTATGAGCCGGAAGCTGCAGTATCAGCTGCTGGCAGCAGAGGGGGTCTCCGGGAGTCTGCCTTTTACCGAGGTGGAGCATATGGACAGAGAGCACTGTCGGGTGGTCTACCAGGGAGTGGAAGGGGCGTATCAGCATGAGGCGGCGCTTAAATATTTTGGGGAACATGTGAATATTTTTCATATGGACAGCTGGCGGGGCTGTATGGAGGCAATCAAGGAGGGTATGGCGGATTATGCGGTGCTTCCCATCGAAAACTCTTCTGCGGGGGAGGTCAATGATATCTATGATCTGCTGGAGGAGTATGAAAATTATATCGTGGGCGAGCAGATCTTAAAGATCGATCATGCCCTTTTGGGAGTGCCGGGAGCTACGCTTGAGGATATTCAGACGGTCTACTCGCATCCGCAGGCATTGATGCAGTGTGCGGTCTATTTAGAACAGCACAAGGACTGGAAACAGAAATCCCTGGCTAATACAGCTATGGCGGCGATGAAAGTGGCGGCAGACCAGGATAAGTCCCAGGCGGCGATTGCCAGCGAGGAGGCAGCCAGACACCATGGACTTGTGGTGCTGAAAAAGCCTATTAATTACAACCGTTTTAATTCCACGCGTTTTATTATTGTGACCAATCGAAAGATGTATGAAAAGGATGCAAAAAAGGTGAGTATCTGCTTTGAGGTGCCTCATACCAGCGGAAGTCTCTATAATATTTTGTCGCATATCATCTACAACGACCTGAATATGTGTAAGATTGAATCAAGACCCATACCAGAACACAACTGGGAGTATCATTTCTTTGTGGATTTTGATGGAAATCTGGGTGACAGTGCGGTAAAAAATGCGATCCGCGGTATTATGGAAGAAGCAGTAAATTTTAAGATCTTGGGCAATTATTAGTACACGAAACAAATTCCCCGCCTTTGTGCCATACAGACAGAGGCGGGGACTATATTTTTTCAGGGACGCAGTTTTTTTAATTCGGTGAGGAGTTCATAAGGAATGGACAGATTACCATGAAGACCCGTTCCCAGTGCGATATCTGGTTTGTTTTTTCCATGAAAATCCGATCCGCCGGTGATGCAGAGGTGGTATTGTTCTGCCAGGGAGCGGACATAGGCTTCGTCATCGCCTTGGTTTAGGACATAGACGGCTTCGATGCCCAGGAGTCCGGCTTCTTTTACTTCCCGGATTAACTCATGCATTTTTTCTTCGGGCAGGTGATAGAGGAGCGGGTGGGCAAGTACGGGGATGCCGCCGTTTGCGAGGATCAGCTGTATGGCGTTTGTGGGTGTCACTTCTGTCTTGGAGACAAAGCAGGGAGCCTGCTCTCCCAGATATTTTTCAAAGGCTTCTGGGCGCGAGGAGATATATCCCTGGTCTACTAGCCATGCAGCCATATGAGCGCGGGTGATGACAGCGTCGGGGAAGGCTTTGGTGAGAAGTTCCAAGGTGATGGGAAATCCTGTGTATTCCCGGATACGTTCGCACATCTTCACATTGCGCAGATCTCTGGCGTCTAAAAATTCATGAAGTTTTTTTTGAAATGATGCTGCGTGATAGTTTACATAATATCCTAAGATGTGTACATCACGATGTTCCCAGCGGGTGGAAAATTCAATGCCGGGGATGATCTCAAGTCCTGTGTTTGTAGCTGCCTGTAAGGCTTCATCGATGCCGTCGGTGGTATCATGGTCGGTCAGCGCGAAAGCCGTCAGGCCGGTATTAAGTGCCAGAGCTACCAGTTCTGTGGGAGTGAGAGAACCATCAGAATAACAAGAGTGAACATGCAGGTCTATAGTTTCCATAATAAATACCTCCTATTTAAGTTTCGCAACTTCCCTCTCAAGCCCCCGTCTCTAAGAGGATTTTCAGCCACATAAGTGTCTGAAAATCCTCTTGGGGCTTGTCTGGTCCGTTGCTGTTTTAAAGTTTCGCAAAATAGTTTTCATTAGAAAGAGTATAACACATATGAGAGAATTTTTGAAAATAGTATTTGGGCTTGCTTTTCCTATTGCCCTTCAGAATCTGATCAATACGGCTGTGACTACGGCGGATGTGGTGATGCTGGGAAAAGTGGGGGAGACAGCACTTTCGAGTGGCTCGTTGGCGGGCCAGGTGCAGTTTGTGATGAGTCTGATGATCTTTGGTATGACGTCCGGGGCCTCTGTACTGACGGCACAGTATTGGGGGAAGAAGGACGTGAACACCATTGAAAAAGTATTCAGTATGACGATTAGTTTTGCACTGATTGCCGGATTTACTTTCTTTTTTGTGGTGGAATTGTTTCCCAGGCAGATTATGTATATCTTTTCTTCCGAGGAGGAAGTGATTCAGGGAGGCGTGTCCTACCTTCGCATCGTGGCGTTTTGTTATCCGATCTCTGCGTTTACGACAGCGTATCTGTATCTGATGCGCAGTATTGAACGAGTGAAGATCGGTACGGCGGTCTTTGCGGGATCTTTGCTTGCCAATGTGATCTTAAATGCGGTCTTTATCTTCGGGCTGTGCGGGGCGCCAGCTATGGGGGTGCGGGGTGCGGCACTGGCGACTTTTTTGTCGCGTTGTCTGGAGTTTTTGATTGTGCTATTTTATATTGGAAAGGTCAATCGGCAGGTCAGGCTCAGGAGCCGGTATTTTTTCCATTGGGACCCTTTGCTTTTGCGAGATTTTCTGGTGTTGTCGATACCGGTGGTCTTAAATGAGACGCTTTGGGGAGCGGGGATGTCGGCCAATGCGGCGATCTTGGGACAACTGGGGAGTTCGGCGGCCGCGGCTAATTCGGTGGTGCGGGTGATCCGGGAGCTGGTGATGGTGATGAGTGTGGGGCTGTCAGCGGCTACGAGTGTGTTGGTGGGCAAGGCGATCGGGGAGAAGAGACTGGATATTGCGCAGATCTATGCTAGGAGGATGGTTGGTCTTAGTATTGTGGTGACTTCTTGTGCAAGTGCTGCGATGTTCTGCCTGCGGGGGACGATTGCCGGGGCGCTGACACTTGGGGATCAGGCGAGGGAGTATCTATTATTTATGCTGGTAGTATTGGCGGTCTACAGTCTGTGCCAGTCGGTGAGCTGTCCGGTGATTGTGGGAGTGCTCCGGGCAGGGGGAGATACGCGGTTTGGACTGATCCTGGAGGGGATGGCGCTCTGGGTGGGGTCGATCTTGCTGGGGTGGATTGGGGCGTTTGTGCTGCATCTGCCGGTGAGAGAGGTGTTTGTGTTGTTGATGATGGATGAGTTTATTAAATTGCCGTTTGCGTTGTGGAGGTATCGGTCGAAGATATGGCTTAGGGATGTTACGCGGTGAGAGAAGGGGGAGGACGCCCGACGCGGGCAGGCCAGGGATTGTAAGGGGCTGGCTTTTGGCCTGACGGCCTGGCACTGCGGCAGTTGGCACACAGAGGGGCTTATGGGTTAGACAAAGGTCTGCATAGAGTGTATCGGACAGTCACTTGATTCTGTTCGCCTTATTCGGACACAGGTGTCCGCCTAAGTCGTACAGAATCAAGCAACTGTCCGCTCCAATCTACACAGCACTCTTTGTCTAACCCATAAGCCCCTCTGTGTGCCAACCGCCGCATCGCCAGGCCATCAGGCCGAAAGCAGCCCCTTACAATCCCCGACCTGCCCGCGCGGGCTGAGAGCGTAGGGCGTAGGAGGGGAAAAAAGGAATTGACATTTTGGAAAAAAAGGGTATTATTTTGGGTGGGAATGACTTAAAAAACAGCAAAAGTTTTTTCGGCCCCCGGAAGGATGTTTGAACGTCATAGACGGGCAAACATTCTTCCAGATCCAGGGGCTGAAAAAGCTGTAGCGGAACTTTAAAAACAGCGGAAGTTTTTTCGGCCCCCGGAAGGATGTTTGAACGTCATAGACGGGCAAACATTCTTCCAGATCCAGGGGCTGAAAAAGCTGTAGCGGAACTTTAAATAGGAGATTTGGAATGGATTATGCGAAGGAATCATTGAGGTTACATGGTGAGTGGAAGGGCAAGATTGAGGTGGTGGCTACGGTGCCGGTGGCGACGAAGGATGATTTGTCGTTGGCGTATACGCCGGGAGTAGCGCAGCCTTGCCTGGAGATTCAGAAGGATGTGGAGAAGAGTTATGAGTTGACGAGGCGTCACAATATGTGTCTCGTGGTGACGGATGGCACTGCGGTGCTTGGGCTTGGGGATATTGGGCCGGAGGCCGGGATGCCGGTGATGGAAGGAAAGTGTGTGCTTTTTAAGGCATTTGGGGATGTGGATGCGTTTCCTTTGTGTATAAAGAGTAAAGATGTGGATGAGATTGTGAATACGATTTATTTGATCTCAGGAAGTTTTGGGGGAGTGAATCTGGAGGATATTGCGGCTCCTAGGTGTTTTGAGATTGAGAGAAAATTGAAGGAGAGGTGTGATATTCCGATCTTCCATGATGATCAGCATGGGACGGCGATTATTACGCTTGCCGGGCTTACCAATGCTTTGAAGGTGGTGGGTAAGAAGAGGGAAGAGGTCCGTGTGGTGGTAAATGGTGCCGGGGCTGCGGCGCTCTCGATCAGCAGACTGCTTTTGAAGGCGGGTTTTGTGGATATTACGCTTTGCGACCGGAATGGAGCGATCTATGAGGGGCGTAAGGAGGGGATGAATGAGATCAAGAAGGAGATGGCTAAGGTGACGAACCGCGAGCATAGATCTGGGTCTTTGGCGGATATGCTGGTGGGTGCGGATGTGTTTATTGGGGTGAGTGCGCCTAAGATGGTTACGACTGAGATGGTGCGGACGATGAATGTGGATGCAATTATTTTTGCCTGTGCGAATCCTATACCGGAGATTTTCCCGGAGGAGGCTAAGGCCGGGGGCGCTAGAGTGGTATCTACGGGGAGAAGTGATTTCCCGAATCAGATTAATAATGTGCTGGCGTTTCCGGGGATCTTTCGCGGGGCTTTTGATGTGCGGGCAAGGGATATTAATGATGAGATGAAACTGGCGGCGGCGCAGGCGCTGGCGGAGTTGATCACGGATGAGGAGCTGAATGAGGAGTATATTATTCCTAAGGCGTTTGATCCGCGGGTTGGCAAGGCGGTGGCTGCGGCGGTGGCAGAGGCGGCTAAGAAGAGTGGGGTGGCCAGACTCTGAGAATGGGGACGGTCCGGCCGCGCCAGCGCACTTCAGAGTCGACAGGCAGCAAAAGGGCCTGAAGCGCGCTGGGGCGCAGCTGGACCTGGGAAACGTAGGGTGATAGGAGAGATATATATTATTAGTCGTCGATGCCAAAGGTGATTTCTAAGCGGTCTTCGGCGGCGTCTAGTTGGTCTTCTAGGCGTTCTAGTTCGCGTTCTTTGGATTTGTATTCGTCTCTGGTTATGGTGTTTTGTCTGTACAGGTATTCTAGTTCGTTTTCATGGCGGTCGAGGGCGTCATCGATTTGTTTTTCTTCTTGTTTAAGGGTGAAGAATTGGTTCATGTCTTCGGAGTTGCTTCCGCTGGGGGTGGCGGCATCGGCTTTGTCGGTAAAGTCGTTGACCAAGGTGGTGAGTTCTTCCATGGTGTGTGTGGTGGAAGTATCTGCCTGGGGAACGGTTTCCTGGGTGGCAGGTGACTGCTCAGAGGTGGCAGGTGGTTCTTGGCTGGTTGGATTTTCTGTAGCAGGGGCTTGGTCTGAGGGGGCTTCTGGTGAGATCTCGTTGGAAGCTGCCGGTTCTTGTTGGTTCTGCTGTAGTTCTGTGATCTGCTGTTGAAGTTCTGTGATTTGTTCTTTTAGAGCTTCTGTCTCTGCATCGCTTGTGTTTTTTTGGCATCCGCTTAAGCTAAGAGCGATGATGATTCCCATGGTGAGTAACATATTTTTTTTCATAATAGACTCCTTTCTGTCTTGGATCTTCTGATCTTAACAGTATATCAGAAAATGGGAAACTATATAAGAGTTTTGAGAAAATTTTTATGCGGTTTTTATGCGGTTGAAAATTGCTCCTTAACAACTGAATAGACTTTACATTTTGGATGTGCTATAATACTCACTACCAGGACCAAAAAACACACAGATCATATAAGGAGCATGATGTTATGACAGATAATGAATTGTTACTTGCGATATCTGATATGCTGGATAAAAAGCTGGATCCAAAACTTCAGCCACTTGAAAATGACATTAGAAATATCAAACTGGATATTGAAAATACCATGAAACCACAGCTTAACTTATTAGCAGAAAACTATGTACCAGCAGCTAAACGCTATGAAAATGTAACTGCACAGATTGGAGCAATGCAAGCCGATATTGAAATTATCAAAAAGGTAGTAGCAGAACATAGCAAAAAATTACAATCACTAGGATAAAATGAAAAAACATGTCACAAAAAGAGTGTAAAGTCTGTTGAAAAATGCCATATTATAAAGAAAAAATCGCTATAATCCTTGTAACCATTAGTTTTACGGTGATAAGGAAGTATTTACAACAACTTATCATCAACGCTGACAAACAGGGTGCAAGCAAAAGCAGAGAATATATCACTTTCATTAGTGGTCGGTTCTCTGCTTTTCTGT
>CAJUGG010000069.1 GCA_910585995.1 uncultured Lachnospiraceae bacterium | reverse complement strand
CAAAACTGGGACTTTTGACGATTGACAAAATAAAAAACAAATAATACTATATTAAACAAAGATGTTGTTTTATATAAAACGATGTTTTGTATATAGAAAATTATATAAGAAAGGGGAAGAAAAGTGAAACCAATTAAGATTTTTGTTTTAAATTTCGGCTCGACATCCACAAAAATCGCATATTTTGAGAATGAAACTTGTGTACTGCGGGAGAGCATTACCCATTCGGTGGATGAGATCAAAGCCTGTGCAACGGTTAATGACCAATATGAACTTAGAAAAGCGGCAATTCTGGCTTTTATGGATGCACATGGGCTAAAGCTTGATGAGATGGATTCTATCACCACCCGTGGAGGGCAGACAGAACCAATCAAAGGCGGAACTTACCAGATCAATGAAGCAATGGTAGAGCAGGTGCGTTCCGGGGAGTATGGACATCATGTCTGTGGTGTTGGTGTGCTGGTGGCGTATGATCTGTGTAGGGAGAGTGATCATGCTATCCCACTTACTACCGATACGCCGACTACGGATGAGATGGAAGCGGTGGCTCGTTATTCCGGTCTGAAAGAGATCAGTCGTGTGTCCTGTGTACAGGCGCTGAATACAAAGGCTATGGCTCGCTATTATGCGGAGCAGAAAGGAAAAGCTTTTGAAGATGTCCGCGTCATTACTGTGATGTTGGGTGGGGGGATCGGAGTCTGTGCCATTCGGGACGGACGTATGGTGGATGCGCCGGATGGACTGGAAGGAGAAGGGCCATTTTCGAATAACAGATGCTGTACGGTGCCCGTAGGTCAGTTGGTGAAGCTGTGTTATTCGGGAAAATATGACTTAGATGGGATGATTCGTCACATCAATGGCGAAGCGGGACTGATGGCCTACTTAGGAACCACGGATATCCGGGCGATTATGAAACGCATCGAAGAAGGGGATTCTTATGCCGAAGAGGTTATGGATGCCATGTGCTACCAGACCGCAAAAGAGATTGGAGCGATGGCGGCGGTGCTAGAAGGCAGAGTAGATGCCATCCTTTTGATTGGCGGTATGGCAAATGTTCCATTTATCACAGAACATATTCAGAAAAGAGTGCATTTTATTGCACCTGTGCTCATCATGCCTGGCGAGCGTGAGATGGAGGCATTGGCACAAGGATCTTATCGTGCGATCAAAGGAGAGATTCCCATGCAGACATTTCGGCCAGCTCATTAGGCAGAAGTGACAAAAATAACGGATAAAATTTGTGCTTATTTGCCATATTGACACACTATAAAACCTAGATTATTATAAAAATACAAAATGTTTTATTATACAAAACGACGTTTAATAAATAAGAAGGAGTGAAACTCATGAAAGAAATCCGTTTACATGGGCGTGGCGGTCAGGGCGTGGTAAAAGCATCCCAGATTGTGGTACGTGCAGCAGTTGCCGGTGGCAAGAATGGACAGTTTATCCCATTCTTTGGTGTGGAACGTAAGGGTTCGCCGGTGTTTGGATACCTTCGTATCTCGGAGGAACCGATCCGGAGAAAGATGCAGGTGTATGAGCCGGAGATCTTAGTGATTATGGATGATTCTCTGGTAGGACTTCCGGCAACCTATGCAGGCTTAAAAGAGGGCGGAATTGTCGTGATTAATTCCACGAAGACGATAGAGGAACTGAAAGTTCCAAGTAATGCAGGAGAAGTTGCGCTGGTGGATGCGAGTGGGATTGCAGAAGAGCTGATTGGAAGAAATATACCCAATACTTCGATGCTGGGTGCATTTGCAAAGGCATCTGGTCTGGTGAACAAGGATGTACTCTTTGCAGAGATCGAGAAAGCATTTGGAGCCGTCAACAGACAAGCTGCAGAGCGGGCTTATCAAGAGACTGTAGTTAAAAAGCGTTAAAACAGAAATAAGGAGGAAATCATGGCTGAACATTTACATATTACTCCCATCGGAAATGATGGTATCTACTGTCTGGATACTGCCAGCTGGCGAGTATACAGACCAGTAATGGATAAAGAAAAATGTGTGGACTGCGGGATGTGCCTTGCATATTGTCCGGTGAATGCGATCATCGGGACAGCGGATAAAAGATATCAAATTACATATGATTACTGCAAGGGCTGCGGTATTTGTGCAAATGAATGTAAAAAAGGTGCCATTACAATGGTTCCGGAAGGGGGAACGAACTAATGGGAAAAAAAGTTGTTTTAACAGGAAATTATTCCGCATCGGAAGCGGCTGCGCTTTGCCGACCGGATCTGATCGCTGCTTATCCGATCACGCCGCAGTCCTCAGTAGTGGAATATCTGGCAGGCATGGTTCATAATGGAAAGATCGATGCCAATCTGGTACAAGTGGAGTCAGAACACTCGGCCTGTTCTGTTGTGCAAGGTGCAGTGGCAGCCGGGGGACGTGTGTTTACGGCTACTTCGGCCCAGGGACTTGCACTGATGTATGAGCCTTATTTTCGGATGTCCACCCTGCGCTTTCCGATGGTCATGGCTTTGGCGACCAGAGAGATGACTTCGCCAGAGACTGTATGGAGCGGGCAGCAGGATGCGATGAGCGTCCGGGAAGCAGGTTGGATCCAAGTCTATTGCGACAGTAATCAGGAGATCGTGGATATGATCATCCAGGGCTATAAGATTGCGGAAAATGACAGAGTGCTTCTGCCGGTAAATGTATGTTATGATGGATTCTACAGTTCCCATCTGACAGAGGGCGTGGATCTGCCGTTCCAGGAAGAGGTTGACCGATTCCTTCCAGCTGTACATTTTAACCACTGTGTGTTGGACCCCAGGAATCCATTTGCCCTGGACCCCTTAACTCCCGGACCTCTGCTGATGAAATATAGAAAGAGTCATCTGGATGCAATGGAAGCTGCTTTGGATGTGATCGAGGAAGTGGACAGAGAATTTGGAGATCAATTTGGCCGATATTATGGTGGTGCGATTGCAGAATACAAGATGGAGGATGCAGAGGTTGTGATCTGCACTATCGGCGGTATGACAGGAACAGGTATGGATGCTGTGGATATCGCAAGAGAACAGGGGATCAAAGCAGGACTTGTAAAGATTCGCTTTGCAAGGCCATTCCCGGCAAAGAGGATTGCGAAAGCACTTGCTGGCAAGAAAGCCTTTGCAGTCATTGACCGTTCTGTATCATTTGGATGGGCTACGGGTCCTATGTATATGGAAACAAGAGCTGCGCTTACCGATGTGGATGATACTTTTGCACATTTTTCCGTGATCGGCGGTCTTGGCGGAGCTGATATCTCTCTGGACATGATGCTTGGCACCATCAAAAAGCTGGATGAAGTGAAAAACGAACCAGGTCAGAAAGAGACCGAGTGGTATATGGTAGAATGACGAGAGGAGAAGGGATATGAGTTATATAGATATTTTGAGAGAGGCAAAAGATGTAGTGACTCCTGGTATGTCTGCTTGCCAAGGATGTGGCGGTGAGTTGATTCTAAGGACGGTTCTTCAGGTTTCTGGGGAAAATACCATAATCGGTATTCCGCCTGGATGTATGGCAGGTGCCGGAGTAGTCGGATGGAATTATGCCAATGGACTAAAGATTCCGGTACATATTCCGCTCCTTGATAATACAGCTTCGTTCCTCACAGGTGTCAGCCAGATATATGAGAGAAAAGGAAGGACAGATGTCAATATTGTGGCCGTGGCCGGTGATGGTGCGACTGCGGACTGCGGTTTCCAGAGCCTGTCTGCTGCCGCAGAGCGGAATGAGAAGATGCTGTATGTCTGTTACGATAATGAGGGCTATATGAATACTGGATATCAGAGAAGTTCCACGACTTCTAGAGGCTCTAGAACATCCACGACCCCGATAGGTTCTGTACTTAATGGAAAACAGCAGCATCAGAAATATCTGCCTCTGATTATGAGTATGCATGGACTGGAGTATTGTGCAACCGCATCCCCATCACATATGGCTGATTTTGTGGCAAAGATTCAAAAAGGTCTGGAAGCGTCGAAAAAAGGTTTTGCATATCTGCATGTATTTTCGCCTTGTCCTACAGGCTGGGCTTACAAGTCAGAAAAAGCGATTGAAGTGGCAAGAAAAGCAGTGACATCCAATGTATTCCCTCTCTGGGAGATGGATAAAAATGGTTATATATTGACGGAAAATAAAAAGCCGATCACCGTAGCAGAGTTTGTACAGGGTATTGGTAAATTTAAAGATCTGACACCAGAGGTGATCGAGAGTATTCAAGAAGTAGCAGATGCTCGTTATGCAATGCTGAAAAAATTGGCAGCAAATGGATAGAAAGGGGTAAAAATATGAAGATTGCAGTGATTGGCGCGGGGGCCATGGGAACACTCTTTGGCGGTAAGCTTGCCATGTCCGGGAATGATGTGACGATGGTGGATGTGGTCCCGGCGGTGCTGGAGACTATCAACCGGGACGGCATTGAATTAGAAGATGAAGAAGGGATGCATAAGATTCCAGTGGCAGCGAAAAAGGCTGAAGAGGTGATAGAAGAAGCAGATCTTGCCATCTTATTTACCAAAACGTTATATTCCAGATCTGCTTTAGAGAGTGCTGCCAAGACATTGATTGGAAAAAATACCTATGTATTGACGCTGCAAAATGGTTTGGGAAATATTGAATTGATTCATGAATTTGTAGATATGGACAAGATCCTGGTTGGTGTTACCAACTATGCATCCGATGTAAAAGGCCCTGGCAAGATCTCTTCCAAAGGCGCTGGTTATGTCAGAATCTATACTGCGAATCTGGAGGATACCACAGTATTGCATGAGGTGTATGAAGCACTGCTTCAGGCTGGTTTTCGTGCAGAGATTACCCAAGATGTCTATGTGGCCATCTGGGAAAAGGTAGGGTTTAATGCCGCCATCAATGCCACTACTGCGATTGTTCATGCTCCGTGTGGGGCGATCGGTGTCGTAGAGGAAGGACGTTTTCTGGCATCTAAGATCGCAGAAGAGACTGCCATGGTCGGCCAGGCGCATGGGGTGGATGTCAAGGCAGAGGATATTATTCACAGCCTGGAGAATACCTATGTGGCTCATAGAGATCATTATACTTCGATGGCACAGGATCTGAAGAATAAGAGAAAGACGGAAGCGCGTTTTATCAATGGGGGCATCGTTGCCAAAGCAAAAGAAAAAGGATTGAAAGTACCTTATACAGAGGCGATCTACTGTCTGCTGCGTACCATTGAAGATACCTTTGACATGCAGGGATTTTAGTTGATGGATCACAGGGGGATAAAAATATGAATAACAAAAAGAACCATGCCGGCTTTGCCGTCTGCTTTAGTATCGCTTCTGCCTGGTTTGGGACGCATTGTGGAAGTGGATTTGCCACAGGTGCACAGGGAGTCTCATTTTGGACGGCATATGGTGCATATGCACTGTTTCTTCCTATTATATCTGTGGCGATTATGGCAGTCGTTGCTTATACTCAATGGGAGTTCTGCCGCCAGAATAAGACGTATGACTATCGTTCTTATGCCAATAAACTTTTTAGTCCTTATGATAAAGTGTTTGCAACGATCTATGAGATCTTGTTTATTGCTATTATGGTCATGGGAGTCTCTTCTGTATTTGCAGGAGCAGGCCAGTTGATCAGCCAGATGTTTGGATTTCCCTATGTATTGTCCGTCATTGCAGTGATGGCATTGGTTGTGGTACTGAATATGTTTGGAACCAAACTCTTGGTAGCTTCTTCTTCCATACTTTCCATTATCTTAATCACCGTAATTGTTATTATCAGTGTATTATGTATTGGGAAAAATGGCGGACACTTTGTGGAAGTGATATCTGTCTGGCAGACAGAAGGGTCTTTAGGCAAGGCGATTCTGTCAGGTATCTTATATGGAAGCTTTCAGTGTATTATACTTGGAGCGACCACCAATCTCTCAGAGGATATCGAAACTAAAGCGGAGTCTACACTTAGCGCGCTCTTAGGGCTTCTCATGAACGGGGCAATGATGGTATTATTGACTTATATGTTGCTCTGCTATTATCCGGCAGTCAATACGGAACAACTTCCGGTGTTAGCAGCAGTATCCGGGCTTGGGATGCCGATTTTAGAGACTGGATATTCCATTATGGTATTTCTTGCGTTTATGACTACGGCGATTACTTGTATTGGAGCTATTTTAAAAAGAGTGGAGGGTTTTGGTTCCAGTCAGATCAGTAATATCACCGTGAGAAGAGCATTGTATTCGACCATTTTGATACTGATATGCTTTGGAATCGCGCAGTTTGGTTTGTTGGCAATTGTGAAAAAAGGCTATACGGCAGTCGGATATCTGGGAATCCCATTTGTGATCATCCCAACCCTGTTGATAGGACTTAAAAAAATAAAACAAGGAACAGAAGGGAGTCATTAAGATGTCAAATTTTCCAGTTGTAAAAGTAGCAGCTGTTCAGGCAGCACCCGTTTTTTTAAATCTGGATGCAACCGTAGATAAGACTTGCAGATTGATTGATGAAGCTGCAGCTATGGGGTCCCAAAATGAACAGATCCATGTAGCATCTTGGCCAAGTTTTTTCCCAGGGGAAGGGGAGCTTATGGGTATCCGGGCATGTGAGTTATGTTCGCTGTATTATGCATTGAGCAATCAGGTATATGTGATTATGTCTTCTATGATCTATACAGATGAGATGCGCAATATGCTGGCAGACACCGAGTTCAAACAGGCACTGATGGTGAATGGATATGGATGCACCGAGGTCATTGCGCCCAATGCGGAAGTGATTGCAAAAGTTCCGCGGGATGAAGAGGGCATTGCTGTGGCAGAAGCGGACTTGAACGCCATTATTCCAGGAAAGTTCTGTACAGATCCAACAGGCCATTATTCTACGCCAGGTTTCTTAAGTCTTACTTTTGACCAAACAGAACATGTACCTGTGAAAAAGATCGGGGAGCAGGCAAACCATTTCCTGAGTTATGAGCAGATCCAGGCAGAGTAGTGCTGCTACCAATTCTCAGGATTCGTATCATCCGGCAGAAGACCTGCTAAGATATCTTCATAATGTTTTACTTTAAAATCCATATAGGCAGCGGTAGCTTTGGCTTCGGCTGCCTTTTTGTGGACTTCTTCCCGCTGTCTTAAGATGATCTGATAGCGTGCTCTTAGGTTTTCTTCGGATTCTTCCAAGCGGCACAGGCGGCAGTATTCCTGGATATCCTTGATAGATGCGCCGCATTTTTTGAGGCAGCTAATCCCCTGCATCCAGTTGACTGAGGTCTCGTCAAAGACCCGATGATTGGATGCGTCTCTTTTGCAGGGCAGTAAGTTGATATCGGTATAGTAGCGGATGGTGTGTTCTGTGGTGTGGAACATCTTGGCAAATTGTTTGATGGTATAAGACATAATTTTTCTCCTGTAGGTATTGACTTCGAGTTACACGAAGCTGTTATACTAATTATAATACGAAGGTATGCTTCGTGCAATTGATAATTCATAATAGGAAGGAGTCGAACATGGGTTATTTGGGTGAAGATATCAAAAAGTTGGGATTTGGTCTTATGCGTTTGCCGCAAAAAGAGGGCTTGATTGATGTAGAACAGGTAAAAGAGATGGTGGATCTGTTTCTGGAAGCTGGTTTTACCTATTTTGATACGGCCTGGGCGTATGCAGGAAGTGAGGATGCCATCCGTCAGGCATTGGTGGAGCGCTATCCAAGAGAACGTTTTCAGCTAGCCACCAAAAATGCGGCATGGATCAACTGCAAGACCAAAGAGGAGGCTTATGCGCAGTTTGATACATCACTGAAACAGACAGGAGCAGGGTATTTTGATTTTTATCTGTTACATAATCTAGGAGAGAGCAGGACGGAGTATTTTGACCGTTTTGATATGTGGAACTGGGTACAGGAGAAAAAAAGAGCGGGCCTGATCAAGCATGTGGGCTTTTCATTTCATTCGACCCCGGAAGAATTAGAGGCGATCTTAACGGCGCATCCGGAGATGGAATTTGTCCAGCTTCAGATTAACTATGCGGACTGGGACAATCCAGCGGTGCAGTCTAGGCGCTGCTATGAAGTGGCAAGAAAACATGGAAAACCCGTCGTGATTATGGAGCCTGTCAAAGGCGGTATGCTAGCGACGCCTCCAAAGTCGGTAGAGAAGATCTTAAAAGATGTGGAACCAGAACACTCCGTAGCTTCCTGGGCGGTGCGTTTTGCGGCGAATCTGGAGGGCGTGATTACCGTTCTCTCCGGGATGAGCAATGTAGAACAGATGAAAGACAACCTGTCCTATATGAGATCTTTTACAGGTCTGACAGAAAAACAGCAGAAGACTCTGACAGAAGCACAGGAAGAACTTAAGCGGATTCCGCTGATTCCATGCACCACCTGTAATTACTGTGCCAAAGTCTGTCCGGAGGGGATCGGCATCTCCGGTTCTTTTACAGCGATGAATTATTTTACCCTGTATCGGGATCTGGAAGTAGCCAAAGGTCAGGAAGGATGGTTGGTAGGCGGTCATGGCCGAAAGAGCGCCAGCGAATGTGTACAATGCGGAAAATGTGAAGAAGTCTGTCCGCAGCATATCCATATCCGCGATCAACTGGTTCAAGTCAGTGAAACAATATTAAAATAAGAAGAATGTGATAAAGGGGCTATCGGGTGTCCGATAGCTCTTTTTCGTGTGCGACAGGATTGTTTTGTATTTCACAAAATGTTATACTATAGCCGTGTAAAAGGACACGAGGAGGTTGACATGCAAAAGAAGACACAAAAAATAAAGAGGGCGCTGGTCTGTGCCTTTCCCTACACAGTACCGATCTTTGCCGGATTTTGCTTTCTCGGCATGACATATGGTATCTATATGAATGTATCAGGATTTTCATTTTGGTATCCGATGTTTATGAGCCTGACGATTTTTGCCGGTTCTGTGGAATTTGTGGCAGTGAATCTGCTGCTGGGAGCATTTTCTCCATTGCAGGCGCTGACGGTGACACTGATCTTAAATGCAAGACATCTGTTTTATGGAGTTTCCATGTTGGACAGATATCGGGGTACAGGGATTAAAAAATGCTATCTGATCTTTGGCATGTGTGACGAGAGTTTTTCGATTAATTATACGGTAGATATTCCAGAGGAGGTGGATCAGGGCTGGTTTATGTTTTTTGTCACTTTGCTGAATCATGCATACTGGGTCTTAGGAGCTACATTGGGAGGGCTATTCGGATCTTTGATCCGTTTTAACACCGAGGGACTGGATTTTGTGATGACTGCCATGTTTGTGGTGATTTTCTTAGAACAATGGCTAAAGGAAAAACAACATGTCAGTGCAGGGGTCGGACTTTTTATGTCGCTGTTGTGTCTGATTGCCTTTGGCGCAGATCATTTTATGATCCCGGCCATGCTTGCTATCCTGGGGATGCTGACTGTTTGTCGCAGACCTCTTGAGAGAGGAGGAGAGATATCATGACATTGTCTGAACAGCTGCTTACGATCAGTATGGTGATCCTTGGGACCATGCTGACTCGTTTTTTGCCATTTTTGTTGTTTCCGGCGGGAAGATCCACACCCCGATATATCCAGTATCTGGGAAAGGTGCTGCCTTCGGCGGTATTTGGTCTGTTAGTGATCTATTGTTTGAGAAATATAAACATCTTTACTGGGGGCCATGGGGTTCCGGAGGCGTTGTCAATCCTGCTGGTAGTTGCGCTTCAGCTGTGGAAACGGCAGATGCTGCTGTCCATCGCAGGGGGCACAGTATGCTATATGCTATTGGTACAATTTCTTTTTTGATATTTCGTAAAATTCAAATTGCTTTGACTACAAAAATACAGTATGATAAGAAGAGATGTTATTGTGAAGCACAGGGGGATAGAAAAGATGTATCATTGCCATGTTCATTTCTATTTATTAGGTGATGCTTGTGAAATATTTGACAACATAGAGGTTCTGCCTGCGCCAAAACAGTTTACCCATGCATTTTCTAAGAGCAAGACAGTGGAAAAGACATTGATAAAAGAGGCGGATGTGATTCTGGCAAACCTTGTACATATGGACGCTAAACAAGTATTGCAGATTCTTTTGCAGGAGAAAAAGGAAGAAGCCGAGCTGATCATTTTAGCGCAGCAGGAGCAGATGGGATCGCTCAAGGATCATCTGTCAAAGATTCGCGATATCTGGTATCTGCCTATGTCAAAAGAGGAAAGCCTTTTTCGCCTTGAGAGATGGCAGCAGAGCTTTCAGATGAGTAAGGATTTATGGCAGACCAGCCATTTTCTGGATGCCACCATCAACCATATTCCGACTTTGATCTGGTATAAGGACAAAGACGGGATCCATGAAAAAGTAAATGACAGTTTTTGTAAGACGGTGAATAAGGCAAAAGAACAGGTAGAAGGGCGCGGCCATGCCTATATCTGGGATGTGGAGCAGGATGACCCTGCCTGTATTGAGTCTGAACGCATCGTGATGACCAAGAGAGAGACCTGTGTATCGGAGGAGATCATCAAGACCGGAGATGGGATGAGGCAGCTTACCACCTATAAATCTCCGCTGTATGATCTGGACGGGAGCGTGATGGGCACAGTTGGCGTGGCCATTGATGTGACAAAGGAGCGGGACTACGAGAAAGAGATTATACAGAAAAACAGAGCATTAGAGACGATATTTACCACCATGGAATGTGGAATATTGAGCCATACCATAGACGGAAAACGTATCTTAAATGTAAACCGCGCGGCTCTTGAGATTTTGGGATATACTTCTCAAAAAGAGATGGAGGAGCGAGGATTTGATCTGATCGCTGCTTCTGTGATGGAAGAAGACAGAGAAAAACTGAAAAATTGTATTCAGAGCCTACAAAAAGAGGGTGACTGCACCAATATTCAATATCGGGTGCGCACCAAGGACGGGCAGATTCGTCACGTCATGGGCAATGTGAAGCTGTCCAGAGAGGGCGGAGAATTATTCTGTCAGCGTTTTTTGCTTGACTGTACCGCGCAGAAGATGCAGGAAAAGGAAAAAGAAAGACGGCAAATGGAGCTGATTCATGCGCTGAGTATTGATTTTAATCTGGTATTTACCTTTGACCTTGACACTGGAAGCGGAATGGCCATCCGTATGGATGAGGAAGACAGCAGCAGGCTGGGTTCTGGTTCCGAGGAGGAGATCTCCTTAGAGGAATGTATGGAGCTTTACATACAGAGATGGGTCTATGGGGAAGATCAGGAGATGCTGCGGAGTATGTTAAGCCGCGACAGTCTGAAAAGCGAGCTGGCGGAGAAAAATCAGCTTTATATAAACCATCGGATACTAGAAGACGGGGAAGTAAGATATTACCAGATGAAGGCTGTGCGGGCAGGAGAGTGGGGGAAGAGCCACGGAGCAGTACTGGGATTTTGCAGTGTGGATGAAGAGACCCGCAAAGAGATGGAACAAAAGAGTATGTTGGAGGATGCTCTTTTGCAGGCCAACAGAGCCAACAAGGCAAAAAGTGTATTTTTATCCAATATGTCTCATGATATCCGCACGCCAATGAATGCGATCGTGGGATTTACAGCGTTGGCGATCGCCCATATCGACCGGACGGAACAGGTGGAAGAATATCTGAAAAAGATCATGACTTCCGGGAACCATCTGTTAAGTCTGATTAATGATGTCCTGGATATGAGCCGTATTGAGAGCGGCAAGATGCATCTGGATGAAAAGCCTTGCCGCCTGCCGGATATCCTGCATGGGCTGCGCAACATCCTGCAGGCGGATATCCGCTCAAAACAGATCGAACTCTATATGGATGCCGTGGATGTCTTAGATGAAGATATCTATTGCGACAAGCTTCGGCTCAATCAAGTGCTTTTGAACCTGTTAAGCAATGCAGTAAAATATACAGGAGCCGGAGGAATCGTCACGATCCGGGTAACAGAGCGTCCGGGGGCGCCTAAAGATTATGCACATTATGAATTTTGCATCAAAGATACCGGAATCGGTATGAGCAAAGAATTTATCTCTCATATATTTGAGCCTTTTGAACGGGAGAAAAATTCTACTACAAGCGGAATCCAGGGCACAGGCCTTGGAATGGCGATCACCAAAAATATTGTGGATATGATGAATGGCTCCATTGAGGTGAAGAGTGAAGAAGGTGTTGGGACAGAAGTCGTGGTAGCTTTTACGTTCCGTCTTCATGAGCAGCGCAATGAACTGCGGGATATTCCACAATTAAAGAACTGCAGGGCACTGGTGGTGGATGATGATTTTAACACCTGTGACAGCGTCTCCTATATGCTGGGACAGATTGGGCTGCGTGCAGAGTGGACATTGTCGGGAAAAGAAGCAGTGCTACGTACTCGTCAGGCTGTGATGCGGGAAGACAATTACTGTGTCTATATCATTGACTGGCTGCTACCGGATATGAACGGAATTGAAGTCACCAGAAGAATCCGCAAAGAGACTGGTGAAGATGTGCCGGTGATTGTCCTGACAGCCTATGACTGGTCGGATATTGAGGAGGAGGCAAAAGAAGCAGGTGTCACCGCGTTTTGCAGTAAGCCGCTCTTCTTGTCAGAACTTAGGGAATGTCTGTACTCGATTGTAAATGTAGAGGAGACACAGGAAAAGAATGTCCAGGAAAGTCTGACTGATGTCCAGACAGGGCGGATCTTGTTAGCAGAAGATAATGAGCTAAATCAAGAGATTGCGGTAGCGATATTAGGAGATGCAGGTTTTACCACAGAAGTGGCAGAAAATGGACAGATCGCCGTGGATATGCTGAAAAATTCCAAGCCGGGCTATTATCAGCTAGTGCTGATGGATGTGCAGATGCCCGTCATGAACGGCTATGAGGCGACACAGCTGATCCGAAACCTGGATGACCATAGGCTTTCCACCATACCCATTCTGGCCATGACGGCCAATGCTTTTGAAGAGGATAAGCAGGAGGCCGTAAAATGTGGGATGAATGGGCATATATCCAAACCGATTGATGTGGATAATTTGTTTGCGATGCTTAAAAAAGTATTGAAATAAGCGCAAAGGCAACCGCCAGTTGACAGATTTCCAAGTCTGCTTTCTTGTAGGAAACCATCTGTTTTGCTATGATACAGACAGCATATATGCAAGGATAGATTTGGAGGAAATCAGATGATATTAGGTGAAAAGATTACAGAATTAAGAAAAAGAAACGGATGGTCTCAGGAGGAGCTGGCAGGAAAATTAAAGGTATCCAGACAGGCAGTCTCTAAATGGGAGAGTTCCATGTCAGTGCCGGAACTGGATAAGATCTTGTTATTGAGTGATCTGTTTGAAGTCAGCACAGATTATCTCTTAAAAGACGATCAAAAAGAGGACCATGTTCCAGGATATCTGACACATTCTTCTATGAAGAAAGTGACGATGGAGGAAGCGCAGGAATTTATCCGCGTGCGCAGAGAAGCCGCAGGCCGGATCGGAGCAGGTGTTGTACTGTGCATCCTGTCTCCGGTGCCGCTACTGTTCTTAAACGGTCTGGCAGAGGAGAAGTATCTGCCCTTGTCTGAAGATCTGGCAGGAGGCATTGGTGTGGGACTGCTGCTTATGATGGTTGCCATAGCAGTAGGGGGCTTTATCCTGTTTGGGATCAAGCTAAAAAAATATGAGTGGCTCGAAGAGGAAGAATTTGAGCTGTGCTATGGGGTATCCGGGATGGTGTCAGAACGCCAGGAAGCAGAGGCTCTGACATTTACCAGAAAGATTGCAGCCGGAGTGGCACTCTGCATCGTAGGGCCTGTACCGTGGCTTATCGCAGGCTCCATAGACGCAAGAGATCTCATACAGGTGACAGGATTGATGATCTTGCTTGTGTTCGTGGCAGCCGGAGTATATCTGTTTGTGGATGTGGGGATGAAAAAGGGTTCCTATGAACAGCTCTTACAGATTGGAGACTATACCAAAGAAGAGAAAAAAGCCAGTAAGATCATAGGCCAGATCGCCGTAGTATACTGGTGTCTGTGCACTGGCATCTACGTAGGGATCAGCCTCTTTACCGAGAGCTGGGATACCACCTGGATACTCTGGCCCGTGGCAGGAATCCTGTTTGGCGCGATCGCCGGCAGTGTAAAATTGTTTCAAAAATAGCAGAATGAACACGATTTGGTAAACGCATTAAGAAACTATCCAAAAGCAGGGTATGTATGGGCTAGAGCGCATAGAAAACAAGTCTATGCGCTCTGTTTTTATGTTAAAGAAAATGGATGATAGGATCGTTCTAAATCTTCCTTATCGATATGCCTGAGTGTTTTGCTATTTTTGTATCTGATCTGTTAGGCGGAAGTGGAAACAGAGCAGCATGGCGATGACAGCTCCTGTGACGGCTTGCAATATCTGAAAAGGGAGTTTTAAAAGGGCGTACTCCGGGGTGCTGTATAAAAAGGCTCTGCCAAAAGAGTAGCCAGCTACCATGATTACGGCACCGATACTGACGCCAATCGCAGCGGATATTGTCTTTTTTCCATGATACAGACGGTGTACACACAGAGAAATCACTACAGCTTGCA
The DNA here is from genome assembly GCA_910585995.1 of uncultured Lachnospiraceae bacterium. Lineage (GTDB taxonomy): Bacteria > Bacillota > Clostridia > Lachnospirales > Lachnospiraceae > Hominiventricola. The sequence continues at coordinate 47,093 of CAJUGG010000069.1, read as the reverse complement.
GGCCGTGGGTGACTAAAGATACAAACATGGGAGTCGGATAGAAGAAGAAATCTCCTAAAAAAGCTCCAATACCGCCTACGATAAAAGCACCTAAGGGATCTAACAGGATACCAGCGGTACAGATGACCACATCATTGAGATACAGATGCCCTCCGGGGACGGGGACACCAAAAGAACTAAGTGCAATATTCATGGCCATCAGCATAGCAGTCAGTGCCATCCACTGGGTAGAATATACGGTTTTTGTCTGAGTAAGATGATTCATAGTCGTTCTCCTTGCTTTTCCTGGTTGGATGTTGTTGCTATACTTTGCAAAGTAGATATCGTAGGTTATAGTAGCAGAATACTGGACTTATAAAAATATCCAGTATTGAAAAAAATAACCAGTCCAGATAAAAAACATTCTGCATCATTTAGTTGTTTTTTCTCTCAAAAATTTGTATACTATAGAGAGTAACATGAACTTGGAAAGGAATGATGAGGGGAATGAAAAAACAGCAAAATAAGAAAAAACACTTTCCGGTTTTGCCAATTCTGTTAGGCGGGCTTTTGCTGGCAGCAGTGACAGTCTATGCGGTAGGTTTTGTTTATTATCAGAGTCATTTCTTGGATGGGACTGTGGTGGATCAGATTGATGTATCCAGGATGACCATTGAAGAATTGACAGAGCAGATGGAAGACTATCTGTTATCGGTAGTGGAACGTAAGACGGATGGTTCTACTTTGGAAGAGGATATCCAGGGAAAAGAGATTGCTCTATCGTATGCTTCGGTGGAACCTTTGGAGGAACTCTTACATGCACAGAATACATGGCTGTGGTTTTTACCGCAGGAGACAGAGCACAGAACAGAAGGGCTGGTAAGTTATGATAAGGAACAGTTAGAGGAGCGGGTCAAGAATCTTAAGGGGTTTGAAGAGGATTTTGCGGTATCGCCTACCGACGCCTACATATCAGATTACAGCCAGGAGAAGGGTTATGAGTTGATACCAGAGACCCAGGGCAATGAACTGGATATGGAGAAGACGCTGAAGACCGTGGAGGAAGCAGTACAAGAACTGGCGGAGACGATTGATTTAGACCAGGCGGGATGCTATAAGACTCCTAAGGTTACTTCGGAGGATGAGAAGCTGTCTAAGGCTCTCGAAAAGCTTCAGCATTATGCGGATGTACGGATTACATATACTTTTGGAGAGAAGCAGGAAGTGGTCGACGGCGCTGTGATTGCTGACTGGCTTTTGGTGGATGGCGCGCAGGTGACACTGGATAAGAGTAAGGTAGAAGAATATGTGGCACAGCTTCGTAAGGAGTATGATACTATTTTTCGCAATCGTACGTTTATGACCAGCTATGGCAAAGAGGTCACGGTCGTGGGCGGTGACTATGGCTGGTGGATGAATTATGAACAAGAGGCCATTGAGCTGGCACAGATGATCGAAAATGGAGAGAGCGGTGAGCGGACGCCCGTCTATTATCAGACAGCGGCTTCTTATGAGATGCCGGATTATGGCACGACTTATGTGGAGATCAATCTGACGGCGCAGCATCTGTTCCTCTATAAAGATGGAGAGAAAGTGCTGGAGTCGGATTTTGTATCCGGAAATTCTTCGAGAGGGTATGATACTCCGGCGGGGACGTACAGTATTACGTATAAGCAGAGGAATGCCACGCTGACAGGAGAGAATTATCAGACGCCGGTGTCGTATTGGATGCCGTTTAATCGAAATATCGGGATGCATGATGCGAACTGGAGAGGGTCTTTTGGAGGAAATATCTATAAGACGAATGGATCGCATGGATGTGTGAATCTGCCGCCTTCGGTTGCGAAGACGATCTATGAGAATATAGAGAAGGGGACGGCGGTGATCTGTTATCATCTGCCGGGGACGGAAGCGAAAGTGAAGGAGCCGGAGAAAGGAGATCCGGCGGAGGTGCCGGCAGAAGCACCGGTGGAGGCAGTGGCACCTGTAGAGTAGGGGGGCGACGGAGCCGCCGCATGGCACAGCGTCAGCTTCTGCGGGCTGTACCTGCCCTATGGTGTACGGCACTGGAGGGCTTGTGGCCCCTGGGGCTTCGTCTCGACAAATGTCTGCATAGAATGTATCGGACAGTTCACCGCTTTTGTATGCTCCAACCGTACACGCAGAGCGTGTTCGTCTGGCTCATACAAAAACGGCAAACAGTCCGCTCCAATCTACACAGCACTATTTGTGCGAGACAAAGCCCCAGGGGCCACAAGCCCTCCAGTGCCGTACACCATAGGGCAGGTACAGCCCGCAGAAGCTGACGCTGTGCCATGCGGCGGCTCCTGGGGTTGGTAGGCGTAGAACCCCTTCAAGATTTGTCTAAAGCTACTGTGAAGGCAGCGCCTGGGGCGATGGGGGGAGGGGGATTTTATTTCATGTTGAGGCGGTGGCGGATGGTTTTGTCTTGGAGGGGGTATATTTTTTCGGTGGGGAGGCTTTTGGAGGTTAGTTTTCCGTTTTTTCGCTGCTCGTTCCATTTTCGGACCAGGGGAGTGAGGTCTTCTATGTGATGGATGCTGGTATCCAGGAAATCCCGTAAGGTGCTGCCCTTGATTCCAAGCTGGATGGCTGCGCGATGAATGGCGTTGCCGTTGATGGAGCGGTCGGGGTCCCATTGGCAGTAGACGGTTGTCTCGTCAAACGCTTTTTCCCATTGTGCGCCCGTATAGCTGGAAGAATCTGGTGAAGTCAGAACCGCTTTTGTCAACAGCTCGTTAAACTTTTCACGATAGATATCCAAAGCCAGGATACATTCCTGATTCTTCTTAGTCCCCCAGTTAGAACGATACATAAACCACAAAAAAGACGGCTTGATCCACGTCATACGGTTCGTATTAAAATGCTCCCCAAACGTCTGCAGAGCAACCGCCTCACGCGCAATATCAGCATTATATGCCTGATAGACACGAATACACTGCCTGTCATACTGCGCAAAAACTTCTTTTACATATTCCACAACTTTTCCCTCCTGTCCTTTTTTCATCCCTAAATTATATCACACCCCTCCCCTCTCCTCCACCCCATTCCTGCTTCCCCCTCCCTCCACCAAAAAACTGCTTTAACACTTTCCCCTCCACCCCAAGCCCCGGCGCTCTCTGTCCCGTCACCCCCACACAAAAAAGCAGTAGCAAAATCCCCAAAATTATGTTAACATAATACGGTGAGCACATAATAAATTTTGACAGAAAAGGGGGTATCCAATGGGATATACTAAAAAATGGAAAGAATGTATGGGAATATATCGTAGTTTGTGCGTGGAGAATGACACAATCTCAGATGATTTGTTCAAAGAATTTGGAGTCAATCGAGGTCTTCGTGATATCAATGGAAATGGAGTCCTGACCGGGCTTACCAATATCTCGAAGATCGAATCTTTTCAGGTGGAAAATGGGGTCAAACATCCTTGTGAAGGAAAACTTTGGTATCGCGGATATGATGTGATGGATTTGGTGAAAAGTATTCCACCGCAGAAATTTGGATTTGAAAAGACAGCATATTTACTTTTATTTGGCGAACTGCCGTCTAAGGAAGAAGAAAGAGCATTTTGTGATCTGCTGGCCTGCAGCAGAGAGCTTCCGACGAATTTTACAAGAGATGTGATTATGAAGGCGTCCAGCAAGGATATTATGAATTCTATGACCAGAAGTATCCTGACACTGGCGTCTTATGATGATGAAATGGAATCGAATGAAGTAGGGAATGTGATCCGTCAGTGTCTGAATCTGGTCAGTGTATTTCCGATGCTGGCAGTTTATGGATATCATGCATATAATCATTATGAACGGGATGAAAGTATGTATATTCACCGGCCGAACCCGGAATTATCCACAGCGGAAAATCTGCTGATGATGCTGAGACCGGATAGGAATTATACATTTTTGGAAGCAAAGGTGCTAGATGTGGCACTGATGCTGCATATGGAACATGGAGGCGGTAATAATTCCACGTTTACTACCAGAGTAGTGACATCTTCTGGTTCGGATACGTATTCGGCTATCGCGGCAGCAATGTCATCTCTCAAAGGACCCAAACATGGCGGGGCCAATATTAAAGTGATGGAGATGATGACGGATATTCGTGCTCATGTCAGGGACTATACGGATCAAGAAGAGGTGGGGGCTTACCTAAGTAAGATCTTGGATGGAGAAGCATTTGATCAAAAAGGATTGATCTATGGGATGGGCCATGCGGTCTATTCTCTCTCAGATCCCCGTGAGCGGGTGTTCAAGAGCTTTGTGGAACAGTTGTCTGTGGCAAAGCACCGGGAGACGGATATGGCATTGTACAATAATATTGAGATACTGGCCCCGCAGTTGATCGCTAAAAAGCGCAAGATCTATAAGGGTGTCAGCCCCAATGTGGATTTTTACAGTGGATTTGTATATGAGATGCTGGGGATTCCGTTGGAACTCTATACACCCATCTTTGCCATCGCCAGGATTGTGGGGTGGAGTGCACATCGGATTGAAGAGATTATTGGTATGAATAAGATTATTCGCCCTTCTTATAAGAGTGTGATGCAGGAGAGAAAGCTGCTATAGAATAGGATGGGGCTGTCGCAAAATTCATTTTGCGACAGCCCCATTACTCTAGGTTAATCGTATATAATTATTCTAATACCAGCTCATCCCAGCGGGAGTCGGATACCAGTGCGATATAGGTCTTGCCCGTATTGAGCGTGATCAGGTTGCCTTCTGCATCATAGAAGCGCATCGGGTCCATATCGTGGCCTTTGCTCCAGGTGACAGGAATTGCTTTTCCGCCTGTGATATAGTATCCGCTGCGTCCATTCTGCTCTAAGATATTGAACTGCATGTAACCATTGCTGTCATATTGGGTGTGTGTTGCATTGGCTATTAAAATATTGGTAAATGCAAGCTGCTTGTCTCCGTTAGCCGGATCTGTGTGCTTCATATTGTACTCAGAGTACAGATATGTATTGCTGTCAGCATCATAGTCTAACTGGGAACCATTGTGGTCAAATGGGAGATCTACCAGGGTGCAGTCAATGGAACCGGAAGCTGTGGACAGATCCACAGGCTTTGATTCGCTTGCAAACTGCCAGTGAGGGCCTGGATAATAGTCGTTGTATTCTGTGGAGTAACCTGCGGCTTCCATCCTCTTTGCGATCTCTCCAGTGGTGACATACTCGGTAAACTCACGAGGTTTTCCATTGGTGATGCGGGCAAAGCCGCCACTTAAATGATCTACCCAGGGGTTCTTCAGGTAGGGATCTATGTAGAAGGGGCCTCCGTCATGGACGACTACCGCGTTGTATTCTGGTGCAATCATAAAGTTGGTGGGACGCACACTTCGGATACTCCCAAACTGTGTGATGTTGTTCCAGTCTTTGACGATTGCCATAAAGCGGGTAATCTCTCCGTTGGCTGTGCTGTTCATCATCTCATATACGATATCTGCCTGTGTCAGTCCATAGTGCAAAAGAGCAGTCTTCTCATTATCTACCATAACGGCGATGGGACGCTGATTCTGCAGTGCTTCATCAATCCATTCGTTGGTGAGTTCGCTGCGGTACATCCCTTCTCTGGTCTCTTCTTCGACCACTTCTTCTGGTTCTTCCTCAAGTTCCTCTTCTGGTTCCCCTTCATCTTCGCTCTCAGAGATGTCCGTAACCGTAGGTGCCACGTCCTCTTCTTTGCCTGAACATCCGCCTAAGAGGCAGCCAGCCAGTGCGGCAGATAACATGAGCAGTAACGTTTTCTTTTTCATGTAAAAAAAATCCTTTCTTTATTTTCCGGGCATTTACATATGCTCCGGTGAGAGTTGTTCAATCAGTATACACCCATTTCAAACATTTTTAAAGAATTAATCACAATTCCATCACAATTCCCTGTTATATTGTAACCAGAACGAAAGGAGATGTCAATGATGTATGATGAATTAAATAATCCAAACAATGGCAATTATTACAATACAGATGGGGGCTACACCCACTATGATTCCACGTCACACCTACAAAAACCGGAACAGAAAAAGAAGAAAAAGGGAGGTTTTGGCAGGACGATGGCAAAGTGCCTGGTATTGGCACTGGTATTCGGCAGTGCATCCAGCCTGACTTTTATGGGCACCAACTATATAGGAAGACAGGTGTTAGGAGATGCTGTGACAGTGGATGACAGTGCACTGCGGGCGAGTCTTAGCAAATCTGATCAGGTATCGGCTACCACGGTAGCTGGCAGCAGCTCCGATGTCTATGACGTGTCTGACATTGTAACCAACTGTATGCCGTCTGTCGTGTCTATCACTAATGTGGGGACGACAGAATTTCAGACCTTTTTCGGAACCTATGAGCAGGAGAGTCAGTCCAGCGGTTCCGGGATCATCATCGGCCAGAATGATACCGAGCTTCTGATCGTCACCAACAATCATGTAATCTCCAATGCCCGTGAGATCAGTGTCTATTTTAACTCTGACGGAGAAGACGCTGATGAAGACAATGTGATCTCGGCAAAAGTAAAAGGAACCGATGTCAATAAAGACCTGGCCGTCATCTCTGTGGATCTGAATGATATCCCACAGGAGACCAAAGATATTATCAAGGTGGCTACGATTGGGGATTCCAGTATGATGGAAGTAGGAGAGCCAGTAGTGGCGATTGGCAATGCATATGGTTACGGACTGTCTGTAACTTCCGGGATTGTCAGCGCACTCAACCGGGAAGTCAGTGTGACGTCCGACGGACAGACCATCACGAACCGTCTGATTCAGACTGATGCTGCCATCAATCCGGGCAACAGCGGCGGCGCGCTCTTAAACAGCAAAGGAGAACTGATTGGCATCAACTCTGTGAAATTTATATCAGAGGAAGTGGAAGGCATGGGATATGCGATTCCTATTACGGATGTGGAGAGTATCATCGGTGATCTGATGAATAAAGTAATCCGCGACCAGGTGAAAGAAGCAGAGCGTGGCTATCTTGGCATCACGGGTGTGGATGTGACCGAAGATGTCTCTAAGAGTTATGGGATGCCCGCAGGTGTGTATGTGACTTCCATCACAGAAGGCGCAGCAGCCGAAAAAGCCGGCATCCAGAAAGGAGATATCATCACCAAGCTCGATGGTTCCAGTATCACAAGCTACTCACAGCTTAGAGAGGCGATGACCTATTATCCTTCCGGCGAGACGATTAAAGTTATCATACAGCGATTAGAAGGTTCCGAATATACCGAAATAGAAGTAGATGTTACCCTTAGCAGTAATTCCCAGGTGGGGATCGAGTAACGATAAGCGACGGGGCGGGCTTATTTTGGCAGCGCTCCGCCGTTTTTTTTACCCATTTTTAATAAATTCTTTACTTGTTCCTTAGGACACGGTATTATATAATTTAGGTAATAAGAAAAGGGGATTTCTAATGGATATTGAAAATAAAGAAGAACAACAGGTAGAAGAGTCCGGTTATGAAGATGTCTGTTTTGCGTGTCACAGACCGGAGAGTAAAGCAGGGAAGATGATTCATCTGACCAAGGAGATCTGCATCTGCTCAGAGTGTATGCAAAAGACCATGGATATGATGAGCAAGAGCAATGTAGACTACAGCAAGATGGATTTTTCCAAGATGCCCAATATCAGTATGATCAATTTGTCAGATCTGCAGAATATGATTCCCAGACGACAGAAAGTGAAGAGAAAAGCGCAGGAGGAACAAAAAGAAGCGAAAAAAGCATTTGACATCCGGGCGATACCGGCTCCTCATAAGATCAAAGAGAGCTTGGATGAATATGTGATCGGTCAGGAGAAGGCAAAAAAGATCATCTCTGTGGCAGTCTACAATCACTACAAACGTGTGGCCGCAGGAGCTGCTGCGGACGACATTGAGATCGAAAAGTCTAATATGCTGATGATCGGGCCTACCGGGAGCGGCAAGACTTACCTCGTGAAGACACTGGCAAGGCTTTTGGATGTGCCTCTGGCCATCGCAGACGCCACTTCTCTGACGGAGGCCGGATATATTGGCGATGATATCGAGAGCGTGCTCTCTAAGCTTTTAGCGGCGGCTGACAATGATGTGGAGAAGGCTGAGCGTGGGATTGTCTTTATCGACGAGATCGACAAGATCGCCAAGAAGAAAAATACCAATCAAAGAGACGTAAGCGGAGAGTCTGTCCAGCAGGGGATGCTGAAGCTGTTAGAAGGCGCTGAGATCGAAGTGCCGGTAGGTGCCAACAGCAAGAATGCCATGGTGCCTTTAGAGACTGTCAATACGAAAAACATCCTGTTTATCTGCGGAGGCGCTTTTCCGGATCTGGAACAGATCATCAAGACCAGACTGAACAAAAGTTCATCCATCGGCTTTTGTGCAGACCTCAAGGATAAATACGACCATGACAAGAACCTCTTACAAAAAGTCACGGTGGAGGATATCCGTAACTTTGGCATGATTCCTGAGTTTATCGGGCGTCTCCCGATTATCTTTACGCTGGATGCTCTGGATGAAGAGATGATGGTGCAGATCTTACGAGAGCCTAAAAATGCGATCTTAAAACAATACCAGAAGCTTTTGGCACTGGATGAAGTAAAGCTTAACTTTACAGAGGATGCACTTCGGGCGATTGCGAAAAAAGCGATGGAGAAAGATACCGGGGCGAGGGCACTCCGGGCGATCATCGAAGAATTTATGATGGATATTATGTATGAGATTCCAAAAGACGATAATATCGGTCAGGTGACAATTACAGAAGACTATATTGAGCACAAAGGAGGCCCGCTCATTACTATGCGGGGCGTCCCGGCACTGGGGATGCAGGGATAGAAGATGAGATTATTATGGATACAGTTGGCGCTGGGGCTGTTTCAGGCAGACTTAGCGGTCAAACAGGAGATTGACAGCAATCCGGATTTTGATACCGAGCAGAGCCTGTTAGGAGGCAGAGTAAGGCTCAAAAAGCTCCATAATCATGGGATGGCAGGCGGCAGGCTGAAAGGGCATATGCCGGCCATTATCCGCGGAAGCGGGATTATGACGTTAGGATGTATAGGCTTGTTTTTAAAGACCTTGTGGAAGGAAGGGCATGGACTGCAAAAGTTTGGATATGCCCTCCTGACAGGCGGCGCGCTCTCGAATCTCTATGACCGCTGCCGCAAAGGCTATGTGGTGGACTATGTAAGATTTCAGACGCCGTGGAAATGGCTGAACCGGCTGGTATTTAATCTGTCAGACTTTTTTATTTTAGCAGGAGCGATTTTGATATGCTTGGGACATACAGACAACTCTTAAAGAGGAAACAGTTTTTCCTCTTTGGAGGGCTGTTTCTTAGTTCCGCGGTTCTGCAGATCCTGGCGCGGAGAGTACCAGGATTTGCAGAGTGGTATGCCGTACATATCTATCCATGTCTGGTGCGGGTAATCGGAGGGATCGCCAATCTGGCACCGCTCGCACTTGATGAAGTGTTGATCTATATTCTGGTAATATTTTCCATTGGATATCTGATAGTTGGAATCTTTCGTATGGTCAAAAAGCGGATTCTCCCCAAACGGTGGCTTGGGGATTCTTTTGGCCTGCTCATAAAAGGGGGAATCTTGTGGATCTTTGTCTTTACGATAGGCTGCGGGATCAATTATCACAGGACGCCTTTTTCAAAGCTGGCGCAGCTTCCCATGGAAGAATCCAGCGTGGAAGAATTAGAGGAGCTGTGCCTGTGGCTGACCGATGAGATTGCGAAGACCGCTGAGGAGATCGAGGTGGATGAAGAGGGCAGATGTGCGCTTCTTCCAGAGATGCGCACACTGACCAGACAGGCGATGATGGATCTTGGAGAAGAGTATCCGCAGTTGTCCGGATGGTATCCCAAAGCCAAGCCTGTACTGACTTGGCCGGTATTGTCCTATGAGTTTTTGGAAGGTGTCTTTGGTCCTTATACCATGGAAGCCAACTATAATCCCGATATTCCTGCTCATAACCAGCCGGCAGTGCTCTGCCATGAGCTGTCCCATCTCAAAGGATTTATGCGGGAAGACGAGGCAAATTATATCGCCTATCTGGCATGTACCCGGTCAGAACATGCCAATCTTCGCTACAGTGGGCTTTTGCTTGCCTATACGCACAGTATCAATGCGCTGTACCGTACGGATTATGAGCGTTTTGCAGATGTGAGAGGAAGGCTCTGTGAACAGGCAGAGAGAGACTATGCTTACCATAAAGTGTACTGGAAACAATTTGAAGGCCCTGTCTCCGAGATCTCGGATAAGGTCAATGATACCTATCTGAAAGTCAATGCCCAAAAAGAAGGCACCAGAAGTTATGGAAGGATGGTGGACCTCTTGCTGGGCGAATACAGAAGAGATCATCGCTCAGAGGCCCATCTGTAAAGCCAGACGCAGGCAAAGTCCTGCGTTTGCTTTGCAGACGGCATCTGTCAGACAAACGTAGCATCAATTTTCTGCTTTATCAAGGGCTGTGCGGATGGCGCTCATCAGCATCAGGGAGGTATACTGGCTTTCTTCTGAGTAAGAGAGATTTTCTAAGGACTGGCTTTCACAGATCTGATCGGAGAGCGCTTCCAGTGCAGGTTCCATCAGAGGATACATGGCGGAGACCGTCTCGTCGAGCTGGCGAAAATGGATCGAAGAGATATAGTCCTCATCCACAGTCACAGCGATCTCGACCGCATTTCCGCCTAACATCATAGAGGCTGTGTAGATGCCTGCCGTATACTTAGGAGGAAGTTCTTCGGCCACCTGCGGCTTACGGTCCGCAGAGAACATAAAGATCATCAGCAGAAGGAAGGTGATGCCCAGGACGATGAAAACAGCCGTGTAGATCAGCTCTTTCATATGAAAAACCCAGATTCTTGTTTTGGCACTCATGGTGAAGCTCCTGATAAAAGGTTCTTTGTATAGCCTATGAATGAAGTAAATATTTTATGCAAAGTGGTGATTATTTCTAAAAACCTCTTTTTTTTTTTAGAATTTTGCATTAATATATAATATAGGTAACTATCATCTGTAGGTGATTTGTGAGTTTTTTACGAAAACATTAAAGGGGATATGCTAAAAGCTATTGGTAAAGGAGAAAAACTATGATATCAAACCAGATACTCCAAAACACAATTGACGGGCTGAAGGGGATAACAAGGATCGATCTTTGCGTACTGGATATGGAGGGACAGATTCTGGCATCAACGGAGAAAGAGCCAGAAAACTATGGTAATGAAGTTTCGGCGTTCATCGCATCTCCTGCAGACAGCCAAGTGGTTCACGGTTATCAGTTTTTTAAAGTGTTGGATGAAAGCCAGTTAGAATATATTTTACTTGCCAAAGGGGCCAGTGATGATGTATATATGGTAGGGAAGCTTGCCGCATTTCAGCTTTCCAGCCTGCTGACTGCGTACAAGGAGCGGTTCGATAAAGACAATTTTATCAAAAATCTGCTGCTTGACAATCTTCTCCTGGTGGATATCTACAACCGGGCGAAGAAATTACATATTACGACAGAAGTACGGCGTGTGGTATTTATTATCGAGAGCAGCCGGGAGAGAGTAAATGCCGCACTGGATATCGTCCGCAATTTCTGCGGAAGCAAGTCCAGAGATTTTATTACGGCAGTGGATGAGAAGAATGTAATCGTCGTCAAAGAGCTGGCCCCGAATGAGGGTTATGAGGAGATGTTCAAGGTGGCGCGGGGCATGAAAGATGTGGTCGTGCAGGAGGGCGAGGACATTCATGTAGCTTTGGGAACCATCGTGGGAGAGATCAAAGAGGTCTCCCGTTCCTACAAAGAGGCCCGGATGGCGTTGGATGTAGGCCGGATCTTCTTTGCGGAGAGAGATATCATCGCGTATAGTTCTCTTGGGATCGGGCGCTTGATCTATCAGCTTCCCATACCGCTGTGTAAGATGTTTATCCGTGAGATCTTTGACGGCAGATCCCCGGATGATTTTGATGAAGAGACTCTGACAACCATTAATAAGTTTTTTGAGAATAGTCTGAATGTATCGGAGACTTCGAGGCAGTTGTATATCCACAGAAATACCCTGGTGTATCGCTTGGATAAGCTTCAGAAGTCCACAGGGCTGGATCTTCGCGTGTTTGAAGATGCCATTACGTTTAAGATTGCCTTGATGGTTGTAAAATACATGAAGTATATGGAGACTCTGGATTATTAGAACAGACAGGAGGAGTTCCATGATCACACTGGAAAATATTGTGAAATCGTATCCCAATGGTGTAGGCGCCATCAATGGGATCAGCATGCATATCGAAAGGGGGGAATTTGTCTTTATCATAGGGGACACCGGTTCCGGAAAGTCTACATTGATTAAGCTGCTTTTAAAAGAACTGGAACCTACAGAGGGTGTCATCCGTGTCAACGGCATGAACCTGTCCCGCATGAAGAAGCGCAACATTCCCAAATACCGCCGAAAGATCGGCTGTGTGTTTCAGGACTTCCGGCTCTTAAAGGATCGGAATGTATATGAAAATGTGGCGTTTGCCCAGAGGGTAATCGTCACTCCCACAAGAGAGATTAAGAAAAATGTACCAGCGATGCTGTCTTTGGTAGGTCTGGCGGAGAAATATAAGTCTTATCCAAGGCAGCTCTCCGGAGGAGAGCAGCAGAGGGTGGCTCTGGCACGTGCGCTGGTCAACAGCCCAGATATTCTGTTGGCAGACGAGCCGACAGGTAATCTGGACCCTAAGACTTCCAGAGAGATTATGAAGCTTTTAGAAGAGATCAATGCCCGCGGGACGACCGTACTGGTAGTGACCCATGACCAGGACATTGTCAATACACTGAAGAGGCGGGTAATCCGCATGCAGAAGGGACTTATCGTAGGAGATGAGAGAGAAAGCGGGTATATTGGATGAGACTTAGTACAATTGGATATTGTTTACAGCAGGGATTTAAAAATATCTGGAGAAATAAGCTGTTCTCCCTTGCATCCATGGCGACGATGGCTGCATGTATTTTTATGTTTGGAATCTTTTTCTGTGTGGTGCAGAATTTCCAGCATCTGGTAAAATCAGTCGAAGAGGGCGTGGCCGTTACGGTGTTTTTTGAGACTGGAACAACGGAAGACCGGATGATCGAAGTGGCAGAGGATCTCAGGACCCGGATTGAAGTGCGGGAGATTGTCTTTGTGGATGCGGAGGAGACCTGGAAGAGTTATCAGAAGATTTATTTTAAAGATGCACCGGAGCTGGCAGAGGGATTTGCCAATGACAATCCGTTGGCGAACCATGCACATCTGGAGATCTATATGAAGGATGTGGCGCAGCAGCAGGATCTGGTGGACTATATCCTGTCCATCGATGAAGTAAAAAAGGTCAACCGTTCTGATACGGTGGCAGAGATGCTGACTGGTTTTAACCGTCTTGTCAGCTATGTGTCGGTGTTGATCATCGCACTTTTATTGGCGGTGTCAGTATTTTTGATCAGCAATACGGTGGCGATTGGTATCTCCGTCCGTAAGGAGGAGATCGGTATCATGCGGCTGATCGGAGCTAAAAATTCATTTATTAAGGCACCATTTTTGACAGAAGGGATTACGATTGGACTGATCGGAGCGATTATTCCACTGACCTTATTGTATTATTTGTATAATCGGATCGTATTATATATGGCATTGGAATTTAATATGCTCTCTGGCGTACTGAATTTTTTGCCTGTCAATGAGTTGTTCCATATCCTGATGCCAATTGGCATGGCGCTGGGTGTGGGGATTGGTTTGTTTGGAAGTATCTTTACGGTACAGAGGCACCTGAAAGTATGAAAAGGACGACAATTCAAATGTGCCTGGGGCTGGCACTGATCACAGCCCTTTTTTCTGCCAGTATCAAAGAGTATCTGATCGTACAGGCGAAGCCGAGCCTGTCTGAACTGGAGGAAGAAGAGAAAAAGCTGGAGCAGAAGCGTAAAAATGCAGTGGATGAGATCAAGTCTTTGAAGTCCGATATTCAGTCTGTGGAACAGAAAATCAAGGAACTTCAGGGGGCTAAGAGCAATCTGCAGGCTTATATCAGCCAATTGGATGCGCAGGCCAATGATCTCACTTCTAAGATCCAGGCGGTCGAACAGAAGATTGAAGAAAAAGCACAGGAGATTGAGACAAAAAAGACAGAGCTTGCCGAAGCAGAGGCGGAGGCAGACAGACAATATGAATTGATGAAGAAGAGGATTTGCTATCTGTATGAAAGTGGAGAGCAGTCCTTCTTTGTGTTGCTGCTGGAATCCGAAAATATGTCAGAGATGTTAAACCGGGCGGAGTATGCCCTGCAGATCTCCCAGTATGATCAGAATATGAAAGAGAAGTTAAAAGAGGTCAAAGATACCATAGCAGAATACAAAGCAGTGCTAGAGCGGGAGCAGGAGGAGCAAAAAGCGCTTCTTGCAGAACTCTCCTCTCAAAAAGAGGCGGTCAATAAAGCAATACATGCCAAGACGCAGGAGATTGCTTCCTATCAGGCACAGATCACGACCGCAGTGGGAGAGCAGGGGAGCTATGAAGCGCAGCTTCAGGAACAGGAGGAGCTGTTGCAAAAGGTACAGACCCAGATCGCAGCCGTGGCAGCCGCCAAAGCAGAAGCAGAGGACGGAGACGGAGGGGCTTCTGGTTTTGCCTGGCCATGTCCGGCCAGCCATCGCATCACCAGCGGTTATGGAGAGCGGGAAGCTCCGATAGCAGGAGCATCCACCTACCACAGAGGGATTGATGTGGGAGCTTCTCAAGGTTCGGCGATTGTGGCTTCTGCTGCGGGCAGAGTGACGACTGCGGCCTACAGCAGTTCTGCCGGCAATTATGTAGTAATCTCTCATGGAGGAGGGATCTCCACTGTGTATATGCACGCATCTGCCTTGTATGTGTCAGAGGGAGAAAAAGTTACCAAAGGACAGAAGATCGCAGCCGTGGGTTCCACAGGCTTTTCTACGGGACCACATCTGCACTTTGGAATCATCGTAGGTGGAAATTATGTAAATCCTTTGAGCTATGTGAACTGAGATAAACATAGAATGAAAAGAAGAGAAAAGGAGAGACAGCAAATGAAAGAGGACAAAAAAAATCATTCTTTTAGAAAGGGACTAATCGCTGGTGCTCTGATTATGGCACTGCTTATGGGGCTTAGCGGCTGTGGAGTCCGTTTCTATACGCAGTTCGCCAGAGGGGACAAAGGACAGGAGGAACAGGTTGACGCGAAGATCCAGGAGCTGAACAAGTATATTGATCAGTATTATCTGTTTGATTATGAAGAGGAAGATGTGGAAAACGGGATCTACAAGGGTCTGATGGCTGGCTTGGGCGATATCTATACGGGGTATTATACCCCCGAAGAGTATGCGAGTTTTATGGAAAGTTCCAATGGAACCTACAGCGGGATCGGCGCTATGCTGTCCCAGGACTACAATACGGGCATTATCACCGTGGTACGGGCTTTTGAAGGCTCTCCGGCAGCAGAAGCCGGGATGCAGACCGACGATATCCTTTATAAGGTAGAGGGAGAAGAGGTGACAGGAAAAGATCTGTCACTAGTGGTGGCAGATCTGAAAGGAGAAGAAGGCACAGAGGTAACACTAAGTATTCTGCGCGGGACAGACGAGATGGAACTGACCATGGAGCGCAGAAATATCCAGGTGCCCACGGTGGAGTACCGAATGGAGACGGATCAGATTGGCTATATCTCCATCTCAGAATTTGATGATGTGACACAGGAGCAGTTTATGAGTGCTTTGGAGGCGTTAGAAGGCCAGGGAATGAAAGATCTGATCATCGATCTGAGAAATAATGGCGGCGGGCTGGTGGACGTCACCTGCGCCATCTTAGACCGTCTGCTTCCGGAAGGGATGATTGTCTATACGGAAGACAAATACGGAGAACGTCAGGAACAGATCTCGGATGCAGAGCATTATTTTGAAGGTAAGATGGCAGTGTTGGTCAATGGAAACAGTGCATCTGCTTCCGAGATCTTTGCAGGTGCCATTAAGGATTATGGAGTCGGCACGCTGATTGGGACACAAACCTTTGGAAAAGGGATTGTACAGAGCCTCTTCCCGCTCAGTGACGGATCGGCGATCAAGATCACAGTGTCGAGGTACTATACACCGGCAGGAAACAATATTCACGAAGTAGGGATTGAGCCGGATATTGTGCTGGAGTATGACAAAGAGGCAGAAGGGGATAATCAACTGGAAAAGGCGATTGAGGTATTGAGTCAGTAAGACAGAAGCAGAATATATGTTCTGCATTACTGCCAGCCAAAATGTGCCAGGATAAGATACTGTAAATCATTCATAATAGAAATTTAAGAAGTTTTTCCTTTATTTGCAGAGACAACTTTGCTATAATAGACAGGATAAAGGAGGCTGATGCATGAATTACAGTAAAAAAAGCACCTCCAGGAAGCAGAAGGCCCTGAAATCGAAGAAGTCAAAGATGGGCAAGAAGATTCTAACTGTTTTTCTGAAGACGCTATTGGTATTGATTGTTGCGGTGGGAGTCGCGGGATTGTGCGGCGGAATCGGCATCATCAAAGGCGTGATCGAAAATGCGCCAGATATCACAAGTGCCAGCGTGCTTCCCAGAGGATATAAGTCTACGGTATATGATGCGGACGGCAATAAGACAGCAGAGTTGGTTGCAGAGGGCACAAACCGGACTTATGTAAAGATTGAAAATATTCCAAAACATGTACAGGAAGCTTTTATCGCCATTGAGGATGAAAGATTTTATGAGCATAATGGAATTGATCTGCAGGGAATTGTGCGTGCAGGATTCACTTATATAAAGAGTGGTTTTGAGACGACACAGGGAGCCAGCACGATTACGCAGCAGTTGCTGAAGAATAACGTGTTTGACTTTATGTCTGAAAACGGGATGGCAGACCGTATCGAGAGAAAGCTGCAGGAGCAGTATCTGGCTGTGAAGCTCGAAGAGGTCATGACCAAGGATGAGATCCTGGAGAGTTACTTAAATACGATCAATCTGGGGCAAAATTCCCTAGGTGTGCAGGCAGCGGCCAATCGGTATTTTGGGAAAAATGTCAGCGAACTGAATCTCTCAGAAGCCGCAGTATTGGCTGGTACGACCAAGAGTCCTACGGGCTATAATCCGATCAGCAAACCAGAGAAAAATGCGGAGAGACGCGCGCATGTGCTGGAAAATATGCTGGAACTTGGCTATATCTCACAGAAAGAATACGAGGACGCACTGGCAGACAATGTCTATGACAGAATCCGTCAGACCAATGAGGAGACGGTGACAACCAATACGGTGTATTCGTATTTTGTGGATGAAGTGACAGATCAAGTACGCCAGGACTTGGTGGAAAAAGCCGGCTATTCAGAGACTCAGGCGTTCAATGCGCTCTACAGCAGCGGCCTGAAGATCTATACGACGCAAGATCCTGCTATGCAGAAGATCTTGGACGAAGAGTTTGCCAATCCGGAGAATTTTCCGGAAAAAAGCAAAGTGGGCCTTGACTGGGCGATGAGTGTGGTCAGCAAAGATGGAGAGACCACGAACTACAGCCAGGAGATGCTGGCTGCTTATTTTAAGAAGACAGATAAAAAATATGAGATCCTGTATGACACAGAGGAAGAGGCAGAAGCAGCTATCGATGAGTATGTGGCAACGCTTGGGATCACAGACGAGGATACGGTCTATGAACGACGGGAGTTTATTATACAGCCGCAGGCTTCCATGGTGATTATGAAGCAGAGCACCGGAGAGGTGGTCGCTATGATCGGCGGACGCGGAGAGAAGGTTGCCAATAAGACTTTGAATCGTGCAGCAAATGCGTATCGTAATCCGGGTTCGACCTTTAAAGTGGTGGCCGCTTACGCTCCGGCTTTTGAAGCTCTGGGCTATGGTCCTGGAAGCGTACAGTATGACGGTCCCTTTGCCTACAATGAGGGCGGCAGACAGGGCCGCTTAGTCAGCAACTGGGACAAAAAGACCGGCTATCGGGGCTATACGACGCTTCGGGAGGCGATTACGCGTTCTATGAATGTCATGGCAGTCAAGACGATTACGGATGTCACGCCTACGGTGGCAGTGGATTATCTGCTGAAATTTGGCTTTACTTCGATTGAGACAGAAGGACCCAATGCAGATTATAACCAGGCGGCGGCTTTAGGCGGTTTGACCAACGGAGTATCCAATCTGGAGCTGACAGCGGCTTATGCGGCTATCGCCAACGGCGGCACCTATATTAAGCCCAGACTGTACACCAAGGTAGTGGACAATGACGGGTTTGTGGTGCTGGACAATCAGCCGGATACAACGCAGGTGATCTCAGAACAAAATGCATGGCTTTTAGTGGACTGTATGAAGGACGTGGTCAACGGTGCAGGCGGTACAGGAAGCCGGGCCAGAATCCAGGGCATGACCACCGCAGGCAAGACAGGTACAACTTCTGAGA
Source organism: uncultured Lachnospiraceae bacterium (assembly GCA_910585995.1). Taxonomy (GTDB): domain Bacteria; phylum Bacillota; class Clostridia; order Lachnospirales; family Lachnospiraceae; genus Hominiventricola. The sequence continues at coordinate 28,700 of CAJUGG010000069.1, read as the reverse complement.
ACCGGGATGTATGGTTTGAAGGCATGACGCCGTATTATACAGCGGGGATCTGGGTTGGATACGATAACAACGGCTATAAACATGACTTAGGAAGCTCGGAGACGAATTTCCACAAGAATCTGTGGGCCAAGATCATGGGCCGGGTGCATGAAGGCCTGGAAAACAAAGACTTTGACAAGCCTTCCGGCATCGTCCAGTGCGTAATCTGTACCAAGTCAGGCAAGTTAGCAGTAGGAGGACTCTGTGATGCCGACGGACGGGCCGGGATTGTCAGAAATGAGTATTTTGTAGAAGGTACGCAGCCCAAGACTGTCTGTGACCACCATGTAGCGGTCAGTATCTGTGTGGACACAGGACTGCTAGCGACGACGATGTGTCCAAATCGGGTGCCGCAGGCAAAACTAAAGCTTCCGGCTATGCAACCGGGAGTTGCAGAGGCTGTCACGCTGGATACTGCCTATGGAATCAGTTCGAACCTGGCAACAGCTACCTGTACGTTGCATACGGGCGGTGTCTATGTACCGAGCGAATATGAGATGGGCGCCAATCCGGCTGCCGTACCAGATCCGAATGCAGTGCCGGACCCCAATGCTGTAGCAGATCCGAATGCCGTACCTCCGGCAGATCCGGCAGCGGTCGATCCAGCAGCAACCGATCCCAACGCAGGAGCACCTGCAGATCCTGCCGCACCACCAGCAGAAGTCCCTGGGGCTGGGGCGGAATAAGAAACATTAGAATGAAAAATGGCACAACCGACAAAGGCTGTGCCATTTTTGTTGCTGCGTTCGTTAATCGTTAAGATCTTGACGTTCTTTTCCTTCATGCAGAGATGTCATAAATGTCTGCCAGATCTCCACAGGATAGGAAGCACCGGACAGGGCGCTGGTGCTTCTTGGGGAGTCAAAGCCGACCCAGATGCCGGTGGTATAGTAAGCGGAGTAGCCGACGAACCAGCCGTCGATATTGTCATTGGTGGTGCCGGTCTTGCCTGCGCATGGCATATTCGGGATGCCTTTTCCTTTGGCAGTGCCGCGGGTCAGGACGCCTTCTAAGATGTTGGTCATCTCGTGAGCGGCGGAGGATTCATAGACTTGATGTTCCTCCTGGTCGGGGATGGTGACGATATTGCCGTCCATATCCGTAATCATGGTGATACAGGTGGGCAGGCGGTAGACCCCTTCGTTAGCCAAGGTGGCATAGGCAGAGGTCATCTCCAGGGCACTGGCGCCGGTTGTCAGTCCTCCAAGAGCAGACGCCAGGTTGTAGTCTTTTTCCTCGATAGAAGAAAAATTCATATCCAACAGATAGGAAAGACCGACTTCAGGAGTTAATTCCCGATATAATTTGTGAGCTACAGTATTTTTGGACTGTTCTACAGCCGTACGAAGTGAGATGGCTCCGGCATAACGTCCGGAGGAATTTTCAGGTCCATCTGCTTCTTTGGAATCAACAACCGTGGAATTGGCAGAGTAACCGCGTTCTAACATGGGGGTATAGACCAGGATGGGCTTGATCGAGCTGCCGGGCTGACGAAAACTCATAAAGGCCCGGTTGTAATCCGGCAGGATATCTTCCTGAGTACGTCCGCCTACAATTGCAGTCACTAAACCAGTATCATTGTCAATACATACTGCAGAGGCTTGTAACGCATAAGTTCCATTGGGGTTCATGGTGTTATAATCGGACAGCTGTTCATCGATAGTATTCTGCAAGAGAGCCTGGGTGTCCATGTCGATGGAAGTATATACCCGATAGCCTTTGGTGTAGAGTTGTTGTTTGCAGGTGTCATAGTCCTGCCCGGTCTCCTTCATCAGAGCGCGGATGGCACAGTCGTAGATATAAGTGTGTGCCCAGGTGCGGGTAAAAGAAGGCTTGGAAGGATTAAGCGTGATCTCTTCTGCAAGAGCTTCTTCATATTCTTCTTCTGAGATCATCTTGTCTTTGTACATATTTTCCAGAATCAGATCCCGGCGTTTCAGGGTGTTTTCCGGATGCACAAGAGGATCAAAGGAGCCAGGGCCGTTGGGGATCGCACAGAGAAAAGCCGTCTCTGACAGACTTAAGTCATGGGGATCTTTGCTGAAATATCCCTGACTTGCAGCCTGGATGCCATAGTAGCCGTTGGAAAAATAGATATTATTGATGTAAAATTCCAGGATCTCATCTTTGCTGTATTTTTTCTCCATAGCCATGGCGATAAAGATCTCTTCAACTTTTCGTTCCCATTTGACGGTGTGTGTCAGATAGATATTTCTGGCCAGCTGCTGTGTGATGGTGCTGCCGCCCTGGGTGATGCTGTTTTTGGAGATCAGTGACGAGGAAGCACGCACGATGGCAAAAGGGTCAAAACCGTGGTGCTTATAAAAACGCTTGTCCTCAATGCTGACAAAAGCATTTTTGACAGGTTCTGGGATCTCATCTGATGTCAGATAGACAATATTCTGGTCATTTCTAAGCAAGGCAATCAGAGTCCCGTCTGTATCATAGATCTCCCCGGACTGATTGTTCTGAAAATCCTCGACAGAGGAATGTTCCATCACTTCTTGTGCCTCTGCGTGAAGCTCGATCACAGTCTGTATGTATCCGGTCTGATAAAAAAGATAGCATGCACCTAGTAAGATACAGAGCATGGCGATCTGGGTCAGCCGGAAAAAAAAGCTGCCCAGATCCCGCTGCTTTTTCTTTTTTCTTCTTTTCTTCTTCGGTTGTTTCATGATGTTCTCCTTTCGCTGTATTCCCATTATAACAGAAAAAGGCAGAAGAGAAAACCATCCATCCTAAGATCATGCATAGGTGGAGCCTGCATAGATCCGAAGGTTGTCTTCTAAAAAAGGTCTGCGGTTCTCCTCTATGATTTGTGCGAGACTTTTGCCGGCCAGATGGAGACCTAATTCCTCTTCGCTCATAAGAGGGAGTCTGTCAGGAGTCAGGGCGGAGGCAAGCTTTGCAACCATACCGGCAGCCTGCAGCTCATATAAGCTGTAGGATTCGTCTCCTTTTTCTCGTGTGGCAGCAGAAGGGGTTCCTTCTTCTTGCTCCTTCAGAGATCTGACATCCAAAGAAAGCTCTACCAGACGATAAGAATCGCCGCCTGCTTTCTCATAGAGTCCCTGTTCTTGCAGAGTATGTTCCATCTCTTCTAGTTTCCGGTCTATGGAAGCTAAGAGACTATCTCCCATCTCCTGCTTGATGCCGCTGTGGCCCAATCCTTCATAATAAGTTCCCACACTGCTTTGATAAGAAGAACTGAGCCGCTGCTTTGCCTGAAGAAACAGAGTATCCAGCCGGGACATATGTTTGGAGAGTTTTTCTTCGTCGCCGGCATATACCTGTTCCAGATGGCTTTTGGTGGCGACATAGGTGGCAGCGACAGAATCTACCTGGCGGATCAGAGAGTCTGCATTGTCCGTGGTGACGCTTGTGCTCATCCTGGTCTCCACCCAGCCCCAGTCCACGGAATCTTTGCGTTCTATCTGGGCAATCTTCAACTGTCCGGCATCGGGGATCTCTCCCTTGAGAACAAGTCCAGAAGGCTCATAAGTATCCCGAAGCGGTGCGGATTGTGCGTTTTCCTCTTTGGGTGAGGTTTTTTTGGAACAAGGACGCGGTTCGTTTGGCCTGTATTGGGATGTTATTTTAAACTCCATGATGGTTTGCTCCTTTCTTTGATGAGTTTGCGGTTGCTGTAATCATATTTTTATCATTATATAAAAGTTGTTGATGATTTTCAATAATTTATCATATCGTTTTTTTGTACAATCCTTATCATATATGGTATAATTATTTTAAAATACATCTGTCATAGTTGCTATAATCACAGAATAATAAGAGGCAAACACAGAGAAAGGAAAGGTGCAAGATATGACGAACCAAGAACGCAGAGACGCAGGGCTGGCTTATCTCTCGGACGAAAGTGTCATGAAGGAACAGCAGGTGTGCAGAAGAAAATTACAAAAACTGAATTTTATGGATCGTTCAGATTTTAACGAGATTGAAAAAGTGGTGAAGGATTTGCTTGGAAAATCTGAAAATGCTTTTATCAATCCGCCGTTTTATTGCGACTACGGGACGCATATTGAAGTGGGGAAAAATTTTTATGCCAATTATAACTGCACGATTTTGGATGTTGCAAAAGTAAAGATTGGTGACAATTGTCAGTTCGCTCCCAATGTGGCGATCTACACAGCAGGTCATCCCATCCATCCCTACAGCCGCAATTCACTCTATGAATATGGGAAAGAAATAACCATCGGAGACAATGTCTGGATTGGCGGGAATACCATAGTTTGTCCAGGCGTTCATATCGGAGACAACGTGGTAATAGGCGCCGGCAGCGTCGTGATAAAAGATATCCCATCCTGGTCTGTCGCCGTAGGAAATCCCTGCCGCGTAATTCGGAAGATCACAGACGATGACAAGAAAAAATTGTTTGGCGAGGAAGAGATCGATGAAGAGGCGTGGGCAGAGATTGTGAAAAGGATGGGGGAATAGAGCCGTTATTATAGAGATTTTGGGGTCGCCGCAAACGAGTTGATCTATCCTCCGCCTTGCAGCCCCCCTGTTTAATTAGCCTATATAAGCATACCCAAAATGAAACTGCGATTTGGTGATAGCTCTTTTTACACTTCCATCTCCTGTCCTAAATTTCAGCATCTCAGCTTTTATGGTATGTTCTTCCTGCAGATCTGTAAGTTTCATCCAGATCTTCCCTTTTTCTTCTATCCCAAATTCCTCAGGAATCGTAGCAGGATCGCCAGGACAAGCAAATTCTTCTCTTTTTGATTCAATATCTGCCACAGTGGCAGAATAGCGGATCTCGTTGATTCCCATTCCTATCACAAACAGTATCTTGACGGTCTCTCCTTTTTTAATGGCATCTTTATAAAATTTAATTTTAGCCGCCGCCATACCAGAGTGCAGGCTGATGGTACTAAACCAGGAACAGCCATGTTTTTTTACAGCTTTTCGATAAGCCTTAATGGTCTCTTCTCCGTTTAATTCCTCCCCATCTTGTGTGTATGCTGTTCCAAGCTTCATGATGATGTAATCGTTGATAGGAGTGACATCTTCCCTTTGCAGAAGGATGTCTCGTGCATAGTCTACATGGAGTGATTTTTTTAATAATTCGAGATATAACTGTTCATCCTGCGCCAGCATATAGACCTCCATCATTTCGGATAGCGCTGTGGATTTGCTGATGCCTTTGATCTTTACAAATTCATCAAAGATCGTTTGTGTTCTTTCATCTGCGTAGATGGATAAATAACCGGGACGTGCCATAAAAATATTCTCCTCTCTTAATGTACTGTAAAACTCTATCGACATAAATGTTATAGCATAAAAAAGAATGGCTGTCAAGAAGATGTACCGCAAATATTAATAGAGATTACAATGCATATCTGTTGAATTGTAATATACAGAACAAAAATTCGATTGTTGCCTGTGCTTTATTACTGATAGGTTATAATAAAAAACTAAATAATTGCATAAGGATGATGTTTTTCTAATCGTATTCGTGGTTTTTTGGTAGGAGATTATTGCTGTGATTAAAAATGAATAGGATTGTCTTTTGGGCATAAACCTGATATGCTTGTAAAAAGAGTTTAGGAGGTGTCAGGATGGAAATCCGCGTTCTTAAATATTTTCTTATGGTTGTCCGGGAGGGAGGCATTAACCGCGCTGCAGAGGTTCTGCATATTACACAGCCCACATTAAGCAGACAATTATCGCAGTTGGAGGAAGAGGTAGGCGTCCGATTGTTCTATAGAGGCTCACGAAAGATTACTTTAACAGACGAGGGGATGCTGCTGCGGAGACGTGCAGAAGAAATTTTGTCTTTGGTTGACCGGACAGAAAAAGAACTGGCCTGGCAGGAAGAACTGATAGAAGGAAGGATTGTGATTGGCTGCGGAGAGTTGGCGGCTATGCAGGTTTTGTCGGAGATCATTGCATCGTTTCATCAACAGTATCCGCTTGTCAGTTATGATTTTTTTACGGCCAATGCGGATCTGGTAAAAGAACAAATGGAAAAGGGCCTGACCGATATCGGAGTTCTGCTGGAACCGGTTGATATGGAAAAATTTGATTTTATCCGTCTGGCAGGGAAAGAACGGTGGGTGGTGCTGATGCGTCCGGATGACCCTCTGGCAGTTAAAGAAACGGTCAGTGCAGGAGATCTAGAGGGGCTGCCGCTTATTCTTCCAAGGAGAACGAATGTACGGAACGAACTGTCAAACTGGCTGGGGGATTCCTTCCAAAGCACAAAAGTCCTCTTCACCAGCAATCTAAGTACAAACAGTGCGCTTATGGTACAGAAGGGACTGGCGTATTCGATTGTGCTCGAAGGATCAGTGCCTTTTTGGGATAAAGAAAAGATTGCGTACCGGCCCCTGTATCCAGAATTGATGGCAAACAGTGTGTTTGCGTGGAAAAAGCAGCAGCCTTTCAGTCTGGCAACAGCAAAATTCATAGAACATATTAAATGCTTTTTAAGTATAAGTTCTTATAAAAGTTAAGCATTTGATATAACATGAGAGTAAATTTATAATGTAGGTACAGAAAAAAGTAGGGTCCATTTTTTCTGTACCTGCTTTTTTGTGGAGGCAAGAGATGAGTTTAAGGGAAATGACAAAGAAATACACTGCCATGATGGGATTGAGGGTATTTATCGGATATTATGTAACAAGGGGAATTGGGAAGCTCACCTGCAAAAAGAAAGGAGAAAGAGATGGAGCAGAGAGAAGAACTGTTTTCTGATCAGGCTTTAAAAACAATGATTATTCCATTAGTTTTGGAACAGCTTCTGGTCATGCTGGTGGGCCTGGCAGATACGCTGGTGGTAAGCCACGTGGGGGAGGCGGCAGTATCGGGCGTTTCCTTAGTGAATCAGTTTAATACCATTTTTATTTATCTTTTTACAGCATTGGCATCCGGCGGAGCAGTGATTACGATACTCTGCTTTCGGGAGCAGAACGGGGTAGTCTATCGGGGGCGGTGGATTTTTTGCTGGGATGGGAGCATGATGCTGCGCATTTTGAAGATTGCGGTTCCAAATGGGATGGAAAATGGTATCTTTCAGCTAGTTAAGGTGGCGTTGAGCAGTATCGTCGCACTTTTCGGGACCTATCAGATAGCGGCAAACGGTGTGGCGCAGAGCATCTGGTCATTGGTTGCTTTGGCTGGTGTTGCAATGGGGCCGGTATTTATTACCGTGATCGGACAGTGTATGGGAAGCCGGGATGTAGACGCAGCAGATTTCTATTTTATGAAACTGACAAAGATCACACTGCTTATTTCCACAGTCTGGAATGTTTTTATCTTTCTGTTGACACCGCTTTTTATGAGGGCTTATGCTTTGGGGCCGGAAACAAAACAGCTTGTAATATGGCTTGTATTGATTCACAATATATTTAATGCCGCAGTATTTCCATTTTCTGGCGCACTCAGCAACGGGCTTCGAGCGGCAGGAGATGTAAAGTTCACCATGTATGTTTCCATTGCATCTACAATTGCAGGATGCCTGTTCTTGTCCTGTGTGCTTGGCATCGTTTTTGATATGGGAGTGATCGGTATTGCAGTGGCAATGGTTTGCGATTGGATCATCCGGGCGATTATTTTTTACTTACGGCAGAGATCCGGGAGGTGGAAAACATTTCAGGTGATATAAGTGATAATTCCTGGACTTTGGCAAAATGTAAATTTTTTGGAAGCTGTAACAGATAGGCAGCAGTGGAAAGTGCCATTTTTCTTTCTCCTTTCTGTTTCCCAAAATCGGCTTGTCTGTTACAGTGTTATGGACAAAATATGAAAGTTCTGAAAGATTGATCAGTGTACAAACTTGACAAAACATACAAAGGTAAATATAATATACACATACCCCTAATGGTATATGGAGGTGAAACTATGAGGCAGTGTATGGATGCCGAAAATCTGCACCGCAGGCTGGCTAAAATACTTGGACAGATACAGGCGATTGACCGTATGGTAGATGAAGATATCCCATGTGAAGACATCCTTTCCCAGATTAATGCGGCAAAATCTGCCCTACATAAATGCGGGCAGGTTGTACTAGAAGGGCATATTAAGCATTGTGTGCGCGATGGGATTGAACATGGAGATGCTGAGAAGACAATTGAAAGTTTTACAAAGGCAGTGGAACGTTTTGCAAATATGAGATAGACAAAATGTAGAAGATACCTTTAGTATTGCAGACAGAAAAACAGTCGCTATGGCTGTTTTTCTTTTTGAATCTTGACAACCCCATACCCCTATATGTATAATATGCTCATACCCCCATGGGTATAGAAAGGAGCGCTTGTTATGCAGAATACTATGAAGAAAGTAGAGGGATTACTGGAGGCCGGGGGCATAAAGAAAGACATTGTACTGCTTGTTATATCTGGAGCAGCGCTTCTCATAAGCATTTTTGATCTGGTTCCCCTGTCCTTCGATGCGGCATGGGTTCCCATCATATTATGCGGGATTCCTATTATATTGGAGGCAGCTATCGGGCTTGTTACTGCTTTTGACATCAAAGCGGATGTGCTCGTTTCAATTGCACTGATTGCATCCCTGGGTATCGGGGAGACTTTTGCGGCAGGCGAAGTGGCTTTTATCATGCAGCTTGGAGCCCTTCTTGAAGATCTGACAGTGGCAAAGGCAAGGGCGGGAATTGAAAAACTTGTCCGCCTGACGCCGCATACAGCAAGGCGGTTAAAGGACGGGGCGGAAGAAACAGTACCTGCAGAGGAGGTACGCGTGGGAGACATCCTGCGAATACTCCCTGGAGAAACAGTGCCTGTAGACGGAGTAGTTCTTTCCGGGCAGACATCCATCAACCAGGCAGTGATGACTGGGGAATCTATGCCTGTGGATAAAACGGCAGGCGACACAGTTTCCAGTGGGACAGTGAACCAGTTCGGTGCCTTTGAGATGGAGGCGTTAAGGGTTGGGGAGGACAGTTCTATACAGAGGATGATACGGCTGGTGCAATCTGCTGACGCGGGGAAGGCAAAAATCGTCGGGCTTGCCGACCGCTTTGCAACGTGGATCGTGGTAATAGCATTGTCAGCTGCATTCGTTACATGGCTTGCCACAGGTGAGGTTATCCGTGCTGTTACGATTCTGGTTGTATTTTGTCCCTGCGCGCTGGTTCTCGCCACACCGACAGCAGTCATGGCTGCAATAGGAAATGCAACAAAGCATGGGTTCCTCGTCAGAGAGGGGGACGCGCTGGAGCGGCTTTCCATGGTAAAGAAAGTGGCTTTTGACAAGACGGGGACGCTTACCTGCGGGGTGCCGCGTGTCGTTGCTGTAGAAAGCATGGCAGAAGGTTACGGTGAGGATGAAGTATTCCGTCTTGCGGCATCTGTGGAACAGCTTTCCGAACATCCTCTCGGAAAAGCCATCGTAAACTCTTATCGACAGAAATATGGGCAGGTCCTTATCCGTCCAGTGTCTTTCCAGATGGTTCCGGGACAGGGGATTTCGGCAGTTCTGGACGGCAGGGCTGTTTATGCGGGAAATAAGGAATTGCTGGCAGAAAATAATATCGGGATATCTGACCAGCCGGAGGTTCATGCTTATTTACAAAAGGGGTGCACAGTTACTTACCTTGCTGCAGACACCAGATCTATCGGATTTGTGGTTCTGTCAGACACACTCAGGGCAGAGAGCGGGGAGATGGTTGCCGCTCTGAAAAGGACCGGCTTGGAACCTGTGTTGCTGACAGGGGACAGCAGGAATGCCGCACAGAATATGGCGGGACAGCTTCATATTGAGGAGGTGTGTGCACAGTGTCTGCCGGAAGATAAACTGCGGTATATTGAGGACTGCCAGAGAAAAGGAAAGCCTGTCTGTATGATCGGGGATGGGATCAATGATGCGCCGGCATTAAAAAAGGCGGATGTCGGGATTGCCATGGGCGGCATTGGGAGTGATATTGCCGTGGATGCAGCAGATATTGCTCTTGTGGATGATAAGGTAGGGGAACTGCCGCATCTGCTTATGCTTTCTAAAAGAATGATGACTACCATAAAATGGAATCTTACATTTTCAATGACGCTTAATTTTATAGCGATTGCTCTAGCGATTACAGGCATATTGAATCCGGTTGTCGGCGCTCTTGTGCATAATGCGGGATCTGTCCTTGTGATCGTCAATTCGGCATTCCTGCTGAAATGGAGAAAGAGAGCATTTTAAGCATAAGTTCTTATATAAATTAAGTATTTGATATAACATGGAAGTAAATCTATAATGTAGGCAAGAGATGACTTTGCCGTTGCAGAGTGGCTTTCGGAAGCTCCATGCAAAGTGCGTGGAGGAGGTGAGGCGTCTCAACGGCGCAGTGGAGCTGAATGACGCATACAAGTATCAGAAACGTGAAAACTAAAAGGGAAAAGTTTATTGGTTTTGTATATGGACTATGAGGACAGTTCCGTTTATGTTGGCTGAAAAAAAGAGTGAAATGAAAATGGACAGAGAAGAGATCTATGAGATGGTGATCCGAGAGATGACAGAAACGGCAGTGCGCGAAGGACTGCGTGGCGTTGCTGAAGAAGCTGGGTGTGCGGGATTATTTTTTATCTTTTGGAGAGATCCGGTCGTACTGGACTTCTACAGCTCTGGTGTCGGCGTTTTTGTCTGTCTGCACAGGTACGCTGATGATTTACGGTAATTTATGGCTGCTGATCCTGCCGGTGTTGTATTGGCTGTTTTTGACGGCGCTGATGAAATGTACTGAGGAAAAATGGCTGAAAAATTTATATGGTGCGGAATATGAGGAATATTGCAGGAGAGTGAACCGTTGTATCCGGTGGTTTCCGAGAAACCGGTGACAGTACTGGCAGTAAGAAATATTTCCAATAAACCGCTGGTGCTGAAAAAGGGATAAAACGGAAGATGATAAAAACAATTAACAGGAGGAGTGAATATGCGGATTTTGGTTTACGGTGCAGGCGTACTGGGCTGCAATCTGGCGAATAACCTGTACCATGCAAAAAAGGACGTGACTCTGTTAGCCAGGGGCGTCTGGGCAAAACAGTTAAAGAAAAACGGCTTACATATAAAAAGACCTTTCATCTGTGAGAGTAAGCCGCGTACCGGTCATCACACAACTTGAATCGAATGATTGTTACGATGTTATCTTTGTTATGGTGTGCTACACACAGCGGATAACCAACAGTTTCATTTGCAATCCACTTGATGCACTTCATTACAGAATCTCTATTCCCTTCTTTTCTCTGAGAACCAGTTCCAGCACTTTCGCAAACCATGCCGTAAAATCCTGTGGACACTCAGACATCCAGTGTTTCAGTTCAGAAAAAGTGACCCATCGAAGCTGTGCGATCTCTTCCGGGTCCGGATACAGGCTCAGGCGTTGTGCATTCACAGACAGAAAGAAAACATGATCAATTTCATGCTCTGCACAATTCGTATATTTTTGATAATACTGAAAGCTTCCCAACTCCTGAAGGGCCGCGTTGGTATCCAGCGTTATGCCAAGTTCTTCTTTCAGTCTGCGGACTGCCGCATCCCGGATTTCCTCGCCCCTTCTAGGATGAGAACAACAGGCATTCGTCCACAGTCCACCGGAATGATATTTCCCGGCAGCGCGCTGATGGAGCAGCAGCTTTCGTGTCTGCGGATCGTATAAAAAGATAGAAAAAGCCCTGTGCAGCCGTTCTTCCCTGTGTGTTTTCATTTTTTCGCCATAACCAATTTCCTGATCCAGTTCATTTACCCAGATTAACCATTCTTCCATCAGATTTGCCTCCTGTAGATTAGCTGTTTACCATTTCACATGCTGCAAGCAGCAGTTTTTGGGATTCCTTCAGACGAAGATAGCGGATATCCGGCCCATGACAGCTAAGTCGAAAGCGATCCAATGCGTCCGCATCTTTCAATATCCGGATCATCTGCCGAAAAGTTCTGCAGGATATGATATCATTTCCGCAATACTGCTGAAATATAAGAAGTTCCTCTTTGTTCGGAAGGCAGTGTGCGGTGATCACAGCCTTCAGCAGATTCTGTTCTTCCTGTGTACAGGTTCTGCAGACTGCTTCTATCTTCTGGGCACCGTATCGGCCATGTTCTGGTTCTTCTCCTTCCCTGGTCCGTCCTGCATCATGATATTTCGCAGCTTCCAGGCACAGAAAGAATTCTCTCTCAGAAAAATCCAGATGAAGTGCCAGAAAGGCACAGAGAACAGCAGTGCGTTCGATATGGCTCTGTCCATGAAGACGGCTTTTATAAAGGATATCCGTCTGAAGTGCATTCATGGATGCCGTAAACAGGCCGGACAGAGAAGAAGATTTGATCGTGTTGATGACATCAGTGGCGGATAGCTGTGTTTGTGGATTCACGTGGGGATAATAATGTCTCAGGATTAGATTGGCAATCTCGGCGGAACGCTGCCACCTGGTTTTCCCAAAGAGTTCCTCCAGCATGGTTGATTTTTGAAAGATGATCCTTTCTGTCATAGGCGGTTCTGCTTCCTCCTTTGTATCTGAATTCCGGGGTCAACGGAAAATGGATTGACTTTGCTCACGCCCAGACAATATCTGCAATAATCTTTGTAGATGCGTTGTTCCAGACTGACTGCAAATCTTGCACGTCCAAATACATTACATGGAAGTGTACGGACACAGATATGTTCCCATGGATTCTTGGGGAGTCCGAATACACTTTCGGTTGTAATACCGCGGGGACATACTGTGAATTCACCATCAGCCAGCGTATAGCAGCCTTTCAGCGCACAATGCGTATAGACTGCTTGACTGGTGCGCGGTTCCAGCAGCTTCTGCTTTTGACCGCCCAGCCATTTCCAGCGCATTTCTTCAAAAACTTCGTGGTGCAAAAGGGTACTGCGAATACCGTTTTCCTGCATGATCTGAAAAAAACGGGCAGCCTTTTCTTCACTGCCTGGATAAGAATCGATTCTGACATCCAATTTTCCGTTCAGGCGAATAAGAGAATGGATCAGCCGGTTGTCCGGCATAATGGTGCCGTTTGTGATCAGCTTTCCATCCCGGATATGGGAACAGGAACTGATAAAATCAATCAGCCGGTAAAGCTGCCGGTTCGTAAGCGGTTCTCCGCCAAGAATGGAGATATAGTCCACCTGACAGATTCGGAACAGCTTTTTGCAGTCCTGGATCAGATCATCCACATCATAGCGTTTCTGTTGGACGTAAGGGATCATATGCAGGCAGTCTTTGCATCGTAAGGTACAGCTCTGCCCGACCCAGAGTTCCAGAAAATTCAGATAAACTTTTTTTCTGGAATATTTGAACAGATTTTTCAAAAAGAGAAGCCAGTACAGTATACACTTCATCTAAGAATTGCTCCTTCTTTCAAAGCTTTTCCTATATTGTTCTCCTGGTATGACCTGATAAGGATTTTCAGGAGACATCCCAAGACAATACAGACAGTAATCTTTATAAATGTTCGGATCTGCGGCTACAGCAATTCTTGCCCGGGAAATCATACCTGGTTTTAACCGGAATACATTCAGATGTTCCCAGGAGTTTTTGGACATTCCCATCACTGTGCGGGTGTGGATGCCCCTTGGACATGCTGTAAATTCTCCGTCAAAAAGCACGGCATGCCGTTTCATGGCACATGCTCTATACAGAACCCTGCTCATTTCAAAATGAAGACGCTGCTGGAAAGGTCCGCCGGCCATCTTCCAGAGTGGAGTACGGTAAGAGCATGTGATCTGAGATTCCTTTAGTCGGGAAAACAGATGGTCTGCCTGTACTTCGATTCCCGGATAACGATTGATACGGACATGGACTTTAGGATGCTGCAACGCCTGTATGACTTGCTCTGAGGGAATGACGGTTCCGTTGGTATCAATCTGAATTTGGCGTATGGAGGAAGAAACGGATGCCTTTTTGATGATACTATGAATATTCGGATCTAGAAATGGTTCCCCGCCACCCAGAATGAGACGGTCAACCGTGACCATCTTCAGAAGACGGTTTAACGACTGGCAGATCTTTTCGGCAGGGACCCTCTGTTCTGTGACATAAGGAATGAGGCTGATGCAGTGTTGACAGCGAAGATTGCATCGGTTGCCTGTCCATAATTCCAGACAGGAAAGATGTACTTTTTTCTTTCTGTACTGAAACAGCTTTTTTAGAAACAGGATCGGATATTGGAACTCTTTATGATCAATTGTGGTCAGTTCTTCTTCTTTTTCAAACATGTTTTCCTCCGGCTATTGTTTTATCAGCCAATTCTTTTCAATAGTCCGTTTTGCTCAGAACTGTAGAACCGGTAGCCTTCCAGCTGACGTTTATCGAGCGCTTTCAGAGTCTCTGTGCTTCTGACCAGCTCCGTTTTTTTTAAAGCAGTCCACTCATGTTCAAAGCAGATCCGGAAATTTCCCGGAGATACTTCGATAAAGTCTATAACCGGAACAAAATCCTGATATTCCAACAGACAAATATGAACCGGACGGCGCAGCTTCCAGATATCCTCCGTTTCATATGTAAATGGATTCCTTTGGTAGACACATATACGCTGTTTTGGAAGTACCTGCATACTGCCGCCCAGAATTCGTCCGGCATATAACAGTGCATGGGATCTGCTGGATGTGGCAAAAACAGCACTGTCCGCAGCGGTATGGTACATATTTAGCTTCCGGTGGGAGGCAGTGACGGCCGTGAGATTCTCCCAAGCAGTGACATGCATCAGATATCTGGTCAAGTGACGGCTGTTTGTCTTCAGATCCTTTTGAAAATCATTCAGGATTTCGTCAGCACCAGCAGCTTCTTTTTGGATCTGTTTCATTATCTCTTCTAGCGGAAGGGAATCCTTTACAGCTTCTGAGTATCCATCCAGATATTGTCTGATCTGGTCTGCCTTTTGCTTTCGGAGCGAATCTGTCAGATTGTTGCCGTCTGTTTCGGCCCAAAACTGCCGATAGCGGTATATAAGGACCAGATACTTCAGTATTTTTATCTCAATATTCTTTATTAAGAGGGTTTCGTATTTTTTCTTGAGGTCTGCGCACACTGTTTCGTAAGATCTGTCCATTCAGATACTCCAGTCTTCTAGGCAAAGTCCCTGCCGGGAATCCATCTTCTGCCATGGAACAAAGATACCGTTCGGCGCACAATATCTGCACAGAGCATGAGGGCGATCCATTTTTTCACGGATTTTTTTCGCTGTGAGTCCGGTTTCATTCAGGTTGATCATACCAGTTACAGGAATATCAAGGTGAAATGCTCTTGACAGACAGGGAATTACAAAGGGGACAAAACAGCCAGCGATGGAAGTTCCGTACATAGTCGCACAGGTTTTTTTCCAGTGGCAGGTCTTAAAATTCTGTTCCCCATTTTGACAGCCAGATGCATCATATATTTTTTGAAATTCCCATACAGGATCTGTGATCTCATGCCGGATCTCATGCTCGTTCAGAAAATGATGAATGCCGTCCATCTGATCTGCCAGAGCCGGATACTGTGTGACGATAAAAGTCACGTCATTTTTGCGCAGTGTACGGATCAGAATATCCGGCATCTTATGAACCAGCAGTCCATTGGAGATCAGACGTATGTCTGTGTAAGGGTATATGTCCCGGATCAAATCCAAATAGCGATGCAGTTCTTTGTTTAAAAGCGGTTCACCTCCGATGATGCGGAATTTTTTTATATGGTGAAAATATTTTTTTAATATTCTGATTCCGGTTTCGGTTTCGGTAAAATCTGGAAAGATTGCCTGCTCCACAAGTCCGCAGAACATGGAGCAGTTTTTACAGTTCAGGTTACAGTGATCCGCTGCATGGATTTCCATAGTCTCCAGTTCCTCACGGTCTTCGTAGACACAGATTCTTTGAAGTTTTTGCTGTTCATTTAGAGTCTTATCCCGAAATACACAGACCGGTGCATAAAGAAGATCCTTGGGGCGCACGCGAAATCTTAACAATGCTTCTTCAATTCCCCTGTTTACGGATTCCTCCAGTGACGGCATTACAAATTGATCAATATCATTTTGATGATATGCCTGGACTGCTCGGCCCAGTGAGACCACAGGAATATCATCCTCTGTCCGTCCCCATATATGGAAGTCTTTTTCCACGACCATCCGTACCTGATAAGGAGAGGCTGTTTTGGAAAGCAGATGATACAGTTCTTTTCCATCCCTTTGCCATGTGATAATTGCTATGTTCAACGGATGCTTCCTCCCATCGTCCGCTTCTTCGTTTTCAAAATTCCAAACTTTCATCCTGCCATTTTTCTTTCAGATATTGTTCTACGGCATCCGCTGCCCGCAGATCCTCAAGATCTGTCTGATTCGGCTCTGCTTTTGCCTGGATTCTGTTGCGCTGGATACGGATACTTGCTTCGATGCACATCCGGTTAAATACACAGATCTCTTCTGACTGTTTCTGCATATCCCCCGTCATCATATGATTGGCGGCAAAACAGATCCTGCAGAGACGGACAAGTCTGCATTCGCAGCAGATATTTCTCTCTTCAAATACGAAATCATGGATGGTTTTGTCTGAAAAGTCCCGTGCAGTTTCTTCTGAACCAGTGGTGAAAGCGGTAAAACCGTGACAGGGCGCATACCTTCCCTCTGCATCATAACATTCGAGGGGATCATCGATGTCCACACAATAACGGTAGTTCCCGTCGATGGGAAGAAAGAAGTGGGAAAGCTGGTAGTTGACAAGCAGTGACATATGTTTGTTTGGCTGTTGGGAATAATAATCAACCAGCAGTTCCAACTGCTTTGCCAGTATGGGTCTGTTTTTCTTCAGGTCCCAGGAGACTGCCCACTGGAATGCATTCAGGCTTTTAAATCCTTTCTCCTGCATCCAGATTGTACCGCTTGCCAGCCAGGGAAGTGTCCGTTCGTTGACGGTCATGCTTACCGGACAGAATTTCCACGTTTCCAGAAAAAAATCCAGATCGATGGACGAAAAGCTTCCCCGACCGTTTAGATCTCTCCGGTTTGCATCATGTTCTGGTTGTTTTCCGTCAAGACTTAACATGACCTGATAACGTTCCCGGCGTTCTTTGAGCCAGTCCTGAATTTCTCCATGAACCAGAGTTCCGTTCGTAGTTGTCCGAAAAAGCACCGGCCATATGGAATACCGTTCCATTACATAAGCATCGATCTTTTTAATCAGAGAAAAGTTCAAGAAAGGCTCTCCTCCATGAAGTTCGATGGTCATTCCGTCATATCCGTCCATTTGAGAAAAGGAATAGTCCAGTATCTTCTTTGCTGTATTGAAATTCATGGTAGATGGTCTTTTTTCTTGTTCATAACAATAGACACAGCGAAGATTACAACTTTCCGTAATAATCAACATGATCTTTTTGTATTTCATTAATCTTCTCCCTTTTATGCCAGCGCTCCTGCCGGGTCCCAGGGATCCAGACAGACGGGCGTTTGGTGATACTGTTTCAGAAGTTCCGGGCTTACATACTTTTTATGAATCACTGCCTCATAGACATATCGGTCAAACCATGAATCCGACATGGACAGATATCCCTGATGCCCCGACGCAGTACCGTAGGAATTTTCCACCAGCCAGCGGCTGATCGTTCCATCCTCATGAAAAGCGATACCTTTCAAAAGCATGGCATGTGTGACAAGCGACAGATGATAATCAAGCATCTCTCCTTTATGAAGCATCTCTTTTTCGCATCCAATAGACGAAAAATCATAGTTATTAAGAGAAAAGATGCCATGTTCTGTATCCACCTCCATTCTGGAATCACAGCCAAACCAGACCGGCATATGATCCAGAAGCTGAGTCTGGATCAAAGACTTCCACACATCCAGTGGCAGATTCAGATAAATTACCGGGCTGCCTTCCCACAGACATCCCAGATACCGGACGGTATAAGTCTGGTACCATTTTTTATCTGCCGCAGGTATATGTGTAATCAGCAAGTAATCATCTTTCAGGTTGAGTTTCAAAAACCTGTCCCGGAATTTACAGGGAGACATTCTTTCTTCAAATGATGGTTTGCCAGTTGTTGTCATGGTCAGCTCGAACTGCTTTGGCGGCTTTCCAAGGCTGATACAGAGAAGACGGTAGACCTGATAACACATATTTTCTTTCTGGCGGCGGAGATCTTTCAGGGAACTTCCCGCACAGGCCTTCTTTCTCAAAATACAGGCATCTTTGCGGAGCAGATCAGACAATACGCCTATAAGTTCTCCGGTTTTTTTGGAGCAGTTGGTATCCGGCATGGCATAGTCCGGGAGCACTCCGTATTTTTCAATCAGGTCCGCAAAAAAGGACCATTGTCCGGCATCCTGTATAGGATGTGCCAGTTTAAAGGACAGCAGCCGACTGTGGAGATCTTCTTCCAGTGTTTCCAGAATTATTTCCAGAAAATAATTCGCCTTTTCCAGAAGATCGTAAAATGCAAGATAGTTGCAGGAAAAATGGAAGTCACATGGTCCGTATTCTTTGTGAAACCATGTTTTTATAAAGTGAAATCCCGCATGAATCCAGCAGCGGCCGGTTTGATACTGATTGCTGACCGGATAGTCGGAAAACTGATTCGGAAAATCAAACCAGTCTTGTTTCCTGTCCTGTGGTTGGAAGATGCCGGCAAGGAGTCCTTTTTCACAAACCATTTCCTCCAAAGACCTAGGAATAGGTTCTTGTTCCATTCGTTTTTGAAAATTCAAAAGAATATGGTGGTCCAGAACCGCTGTTTCTTTTTTCATGATTTAAGCCTCCGGTAGTCATCCGTGTCTGCCACAATTCTGCCATCATAGAGGATATGCGCAGCAGTCACTTTATATCTGGAACAGCGGTTGCACATAACAGCCATATAAGTATCTTGTTCACAGTGGATGACTTCTTTCATCAGATAATTATGGAGAATCTTTTCTCTTTCTACGAGAAGCTCATAGGTAACATCCGGATCTTCCCACACATTTGCCAGAGCACCTTCGATGGTGGCGCAATACAGATTCACATCTCCGTTCAGCATGACCATATAACGATGCCCGTTTGGATAGCTTTCGTCATACCTTCCGGTCAAAAGGGAACATCCCATATGATAAGTAAGATGTTTGAATTCTTCATATGCCCGTCCAACAGGAATCATGTCTTCTTCTGCTTCTTTTTTGACAATCAGATATCCGGATTCCTGAATCGCCTGCTTAAGCCGTTCGCTCCACTGGACTCTGTGAAAGCGGTCATCACTGATTCTTATGGATACCTTCATATCTTCCACTCTTTTTTTCAGGCGGCTATTCAACAGAAAACTTCCGTTTGTAAAAATCATGATATGGTTACAATACGGCTTTATCTGTGCTACGATATTTTCTACTGTATCTATATGCAGCAGAGGTTCTCCTCCCAGCAGGTAGACTTCATCCGGATGTCCGATCCGCAGCGTGTGAATGAATCGTTCGATGGTTTTTCCGCTGACACAGGAGTATTCATGGGAACTGTCCACCATACAGTGTCCGCAGTGAAAATTACATTGTTCTGTGACCATCAATGCCAGAATCATTTCATTGACATCTCCTTTGCTTCTGAAATATCCGGCCCTGACCGTACTGGTCAGAGCCGGATGCACTTTGCCGAAAGGCTTTCCATCCGGCGCTTCACAAGAGAAGGTTTACTGGATTGCTGTTGGCTTTTTCCAGCCTCCGCTCTTGCTCCAGCCGCTGTTTGTCCAGCCCATGACTGCGGTAAGACCATTACTGGTCTTTACCATAATGTTTTTTCCCAGCTTTTTAGAGAACATCTCGATTTTCTGCATCATTTCACCTCCTGATTTTTATATATCTATTGAAATCTGCCAATGCAGATTACAACCACTGTTATTACGGGACTTCCAGAATCCATGAGTCAGCCAGTCGGTTGACAATTCCGGGTTTTTCCAGGATCAGCTCTATAATCTGGGGATAGAGCGCACGATTTACCGCACATTCAATCTGATCAATCTGTCCTGGCAGTGCCCCGGCGCATTTGGTATGTACTGTACATCCTCCTTTGCAGTATCTCTGCCATGGACAGGCGGTGCATTCTTCTGAGGTTTTTTCTTTAAAGTAATCCAGCCGGGCCAATGACTCTCCGATCAGCCGATGCAGATTCGGATGCTCCCTGATGCTGCCCATCTTTTCTTCCGGATAATCGGTAACATCACAGGGAAAGATGTCACCGTTTACATCAAACGCAATCATTCTTCTGCCGCCGCTACATCCTCTGGAACTGCACAGGTCCAGAGGTTTGCCCGTCAGCAGATTCATGGTCCGGACCCAGAGATTGTATTCACAGATACAGAATCCCTCCTCCAGAAGACCGATCAGCCGGTCAAAAATCCTGACCGCGCTCTGGCCAATCTCTTCCGGAGACAGACATAATCTGTCATTTTCCTGAAAGGAACTTTTATGTACATAGTTAATTTTAATATTTTTCAGGTGAAGATCTTTCGCAAAATAATCCAGCATCTGCTCCAGATGTGGAATAGAATGGCGGGTCACAGTTGCGATGATGGATATATGATCACCATATACCTTCTGAAGCTTTTGGATTGCAGCCTCTACTTTCGCATGTGTAGGTCCGCCTCCTGCAGTCACCCGCTGTCTGTCGTGCAGACTTTGAAATCCATCGATACTGACGCTTACCGAGATCTTACGCTCGTAAAGTTCTTGGATAGTCTGCTCATCCAGAAGCAGTCCATTGGTCTCTATGGTCAGCCGGGCGTCGATCCCCTGCCGCATCAGTTCCTTTTGGATACTGTAGATCTTCTGTTTTTCCAAAAGCGGTTCTCCACCCCACGGCTGAACCATGATATGGTCAATATGGGCATCCTTGCAGTTATCTGCAATATAATCACATATTTTCTGGATCATCTGTTCGCTGATCATGCGGGGATTTTCGACGGTATTCCCGTCCCGAAGACAGTAAACGCACCCCATATTGCAGCGATCTGTCAAATCAATGATAAAAAATGTAGGGCGTATGATATTGGAATGATTTCTGCACAGTTCTGCCTGTTCGTCCAAAGACGCGAAATTTCTCTGAAGAAGTTTCACCCAAAGATCTTCATCAGGATTCTGTTCCAAGAGTTCCTGATATAACCGGTCATTCAAAAGGATCATATGTCCGTTTTTTTCCAGAAGAAGATGACGGTTTGCGCAGGACCATACATATCCGCCCAAAAAAGTCTGTCCAAAGCGCCCATGGACAAAAGGTTTTAGATACAGCGGTTTTGTCCAGTCATGGTTCATTCGATCACTCCTCCCTGCAGACAGCTGGCGATCCAGTCTTGCGGTTCGATGCCCTGATCATCCAGAAGGGATTCAGAAAGTTCTGTTTCACTTATCCCCCTCATCAGTTTTTCCAACAGCCGAAGACCCTGCTGCCGGTCATTCGGAAGTTCCATCTCCATATGCCGGTCTTCCCGCAGGATATAAAGGCTGCCCATGCCGGTATCTCTGACTGTCACATAGGGAGACAGATAATAAAGGCCAATGTTGTTTTCTGTAAAGACGTGCTGCTTTATGTACTCCATCTATTCAGTCCCCCGGATAGTGTTCGACGATACGGTCGCCAAAGTATGCAAAAGCTGTGCGGTAAGTTCCGGCACAGATTGTTTCCACCTTGCATTTTTTGCATTCATCCGCAAAAGTACCCGTGTTTTTCTCTGTCTCATGGACAAGTCTGAGTGTTCCGGAATCTTCCGGTGACGCATAGCTTGCATACCCATCCGGCTTTCTAGCAAAAAAGTCCCAGTAAAACGGATCTGCAGAGCAAAGAGGCATGTTAATACAATATAGATGACGCTGGTTTCCTTTTTCTCTGTCTGCCAGACAGGCATCGAACATTTCTTCAAAATACGGTGCCAGTTTTGGAAAAACAACCATCTGTGAGGACCTGTCTTCCTCTGTAAGTCCGCAGTAATCGATACTGCACATCTGAATATCCACCTGCTCGTCAAAAAGCCGGTTCATGGATTCATAAAATTTCTTCAGATCTTTGTAATTCAGACAGGTGATGCAGTGTTTAACGGTCACATGTACGCCGTTTTTACGAAGGTTCTTCAGTCCTCTGATTGTCCTTTCGAAGCTGCCCTCTGTCTGATTTACCCACTCATGTTCCTGACGTTCCTGGCTGTGCAGAGTTGTTATGATATTCAGATGGTCCGGTATTGTCATAGAAAGAATCTGTTCCGTAAATGCTTCATCAGAAAATCTTTCAGAATTTGACAGCACCGTTGCCTGTATTCCACGGGAAGTGATCTTGTGAAGCAGGTCCCCGAGATAAGGATACAGCGTCGGTTCTCCGCCGGATATGACGATTTGACCGGTCTGGCGGTCCTTTAAGATCTCATGAACGGTTCTTTCCAGGTCATCCTTGGAAACCACAGGCCAGGCAGCTTCTTCTTTTGAGCACGGACAAAACCGGCATTTCTGATTGCATGCATATCCAATTGCTATATAAGATGTTTTCATGTACCCTCCCAGTTTTTTTGTAAAAATTTATAAAAGATTATCAGTCCCAAAAGCTTTCCGCAATAAAGTAAGAATTAACATTTTCAGATTCTGTAAAAATTGTTAAAATCTACTTGCTTGTACTTCTTGTATAAAATTGTTATCTTCCCCTATAATGTTTGGTGGATAAAAAAGTACAGGAGTAAAAGAACATGCAGGATACGAAAGAAAAACTTGTTTGTATGGCAGAAAAGTGTATTCAGATGAGCGGTGAAGAACGTCCGGAGCTGACCTGGCTGAAAGCGTTCTATGAACAGTTTAAAAATCGGTGCATTCCCTCTGGAAAACTGGAAGCGGACCGTCTGTTGTTTGAAAAGATGTATTCCCGTATGCCTCAAAAACCTTCTGACACGCTGAAGATCCGCTACTGGAGGACCGGGAGGCATACGCCTGTAAACCGGGAACAGTGTCTGATGTTTGGAAAAGCCATGGAGATGAATGACAAAGATCTGGATTTTCTTATAAAAAACTATTACGACAGAAACGACAGAATTTTTGAAGAAGGTTCGGAAAATCCGGTATATCTTGAAAGGAAGAGACAGATGGAGATGCTGGTATTGGAATATCTGAAAAAGATCCATCCCAGGCAAAGAATCCAAATGCGTGTCTCCCGGGCTTCTTTAAAAAATAATATCCGGCATCTGTATTATATGGAAGCAATGAAATATATTTCTGTTCCTTCTCACCAGGTTCGTACTTCGCTGAACAGCCATATCACAAGCATCAATTATGGCACGGAGCTTGGACGGAATCTTCGTTTGATCGGCGAGATTCCTCGCAGGACCATGCTTCGGCATCTTCTGATCCTTGGGATGCCGTATATAAGCCGGGAACTGATGAATGAACGGCTGTCCGCATTTGGCTATTGTCCCCTTTCGGAAGAACATACTTTGACTAGCGGAGAACGTCTGGACTGGCTGCTGCTTGGCCTTCTAAAGCTCTATGAAATCAACTGTCGGGGCATGGAACCGGAACTGTGCAGCAGATGGTTCCAGGACGCCTGCAGGATACTTGACCAGTATTTTGAAAGACACGGAAAATCCAGTCTGCGTTTTATGTACTTCAAAGCACTGAAAGAATAACCATGAGAGGGGAGCAGTATGAGAGATTTTACAAAAGAACAGAGCACAAAAGAACTTTCCTTTTTTCTTTTTCCCATGCTCTTTTCCGTCACCTTTCAGCGAATTTATTCGTTAATCAATACAGCAGTCATAAGTCAGTACCTCAGTTACACAGCAGTCGCTGTCATCGGTTCCTGCCAGGCATTTGTATCCATACAGGAGTTTATTTTCCTGGGAATGACAACCGGCTTTGGGTTCTATATTTTCCGATGTATCGGTGTAAAGGACACAGACACTTTCCGTCTGGGGCTATGGGGAGCGCTGTATCTGACCGGTTTTCTTGCAGTGATCGGAATCATATTTTCTGTATTTTCCGGCTTCTTCCTGAAACTTATGAATGTGCCGCCAGTGCTTTGGACAGATACCCGAAGATATCTGTTTTTCTTGATGGCGGGTTCTGGTTTTCTGGGATTGAAGAATCTGCTGTTCTGCATCGTTCAGGGATTGGGCGACAGTGCATTTTCCGGATTTCTGTCCATGGCAGGTATCATCATGCTTACCGGAATCACTGTCCTTTTGATTGCCGGTCTGCGAATGGGGGTGGAGGCATCTGCTCTCGCTGTTTTGCTGAATAATGTGCTGCAGTGCCTGTGCCTGATTCTCTATCTTTTCCGGAATTACCGGAACCGACTTCGGTACACGGCGTTCTGGAAGCTGTCATGGTCTGTGATCCGGCAGCTTTTGAACAGTGGAATTGCCAAATCCGGAATGATGATTCTGGTGGGTATCGGCAGCATCATCATGCAGCGGGCAA
Source organism: uncultured Lachnospiraceae bacterium (assembly GCA_910585995.1). Classification (GTDB taxonomy): domain Bacteria; phylum Bacillota; class Clostridia; order Lachnospirales; family Lachnospiraceae; genus Hominiventricola. Next base: position 4,337 of record CAJUGG010000069.1, on the reverse strand, counting down.
TCAACAAAATGACCAGTGAACAGATCGCAGCAAACACCTATGCTTCTTCCGTCAGCACTTTTTTTATGTATCTGATCTCGGCTTACGGCACGGCGGCAGGAATCATCTCTGGTCAGAACATGGGAAACCGGAATCTGAAAAATATAAAGAACTATAACCGCCGTCTGCTGATCAGATGCGGATGGGTCTGTCTGCTGGTATGTTTTCTCTGTATCGGCCAGGCTCATTGGATACTTCGGCTTCTGACGGGACCAGAAGTTGCAGAGCGGATCATTCATACAGGGGCGCAGTGGCTTTGCATCTGCTGCCTTGGCTATCCGGGGCTTTCGCTTCTGCTGATCAGCCGTAATGCACTGCAGGCAATGGGAGCACATCGGATACTGCCATTTCTTGGGATTCTGGAAATGACAGTGAACATACTTCTGGCAGGATTTGTACCTTATTATGGACCCCTGGCAGTCAGTATGTCGGTTGTTCTGAAATGGAGCATCCCCGGCATCATCAGTTTTGTCGGATATCACAGAATCATAAAAAAACACGAAGCGCAGTGGGCAGGTGAATGACAGGAGGACAGATGAGTAAAGAAAAAGAATATCGACAAGAGCTTCTGGAGTGGAAATGGGAACAGTTAAGGCTCCGGAAAAAATACTGCCAGACTCCCGCTGGTTTTTTCTCGTCCGAGATGGAAAAACAGGCGGTCCATCAATGGAAACAGGAGGTTGCAGAGTTTCGGGAAAGCCACAGGCATGTTTTGGAGTCAGCGGAAATCGCCCTGGATGAACCATTTGCAGGAAGAGAGGCGGAATTAAAGCTTATAAGAGAACATCTGGAAAATCAGCCCTTACCCGTCGTTCTCTACGGAATAGGCGGCATCGGAAAAAGCGCGCTTGCGCGGGAATATATCCGGAGATATCAGAAATCCTACCAGCATGTTCTCTATCTGTCTTTTCGCACTACCATAGAAGAACTCATCCTTGATGATTTTCATATTCCAATCTCCAATCTGCATTATGATGTGAATAAATACGAGAGTAAGAGAAAATATTTTCTTGTAAAGTATAACATTCTGCAGAAAATTGCCGGGAATGCAAAGATTCTGTTTGTTATCGACAACTGTAATGTCAGGCAGGACCGCGATCTGCCAAGATTATTCTCACTTCCGTGCCACATCCTTGTTACCAGCCGCAGAACTCCTGTCATCTGGGGGGCCTGCCTGGGAATTCATATAAAAGAACTGTCTTTGCAGGAGGACTGGAATGACTTCATAAGATGTTACCAGCCAGATGGGATCACGCCGGAGGAAAGAAAACAGATCGAGGACTATCGGAAGAAGATTCAGGGGCATACGCTGCTGATGCAGCAAAAACTCCTGCATCCGGAGGGAGACTTCAGCGGAGTCGCGGAGTTTAAAAAAGATCTGTTCCGGAAGATTCCCCTGAGCAGGGAGGAGAGACAGGCAATGTTGTACTTGTCCATTATGCCTGTGCAGGGCATTCCCAAAGAGTTGTTTCTTACAGTCTCAGAAATCAGTGAACAGACAATTAATCATCTGAGAGGCATCAGTCTGATCCAGTGGGTGTACAGCGGAAAATGGCAGGACAAGATGCTGTTCCTTCATCCAATCATTGCCTGGGCAGCGCAGGATATCTTTCAGCCATCAACTGTCAACTGCCGGAGACTGATCCGGGGATTTGGAGCATATCTAAACGGAAATGGAAATGATGAAAACTGTACCTGGGGACGTACCTGGTTGGAAAATCAAAGACTGGAGCCCTATGTTTTCGCATTTATAAAAGCATTTCCGAAACCGGCGCCATGGCTTGCGGAAGCGTTCGATGAACTGATTACTTTTTTATGGATTCAGGGATATTATCAGGAAGCGGAGCGTTATTCTAAAATGCTTTTTGCCTGTGTAAAGGAATATTACGGGGAAAATCATCAGATCACCGGACAGATGGCCCTGCGTCTGGGCGCCATATACCACAACAGACAAGCATATGAAAAATCAAAACCATGGTATGTGCAGGGACTCCATATCCTTGAAACCTGCAAACCTTTTAATCAGGTACACCTGCTCCATCTGGTCTCTGCATATCATAAAATGGCACGCTTTCTCTGGCACAGAGGCGATCTGACACATGCCAAAGAACATATAGAAAACGCGCTGAAAGCCCTGGAGATATTCCGAACAGGGCTTACAGAGGAGCAAAAAGATTTACTTCTTATGCATGACCGGAGCCGGGCATACGTTCTTCTGGAAAAAGGACGGATTTTGCTTCAGGCAGGAGATTTGTCCGCTGCCGAACAGATCTGCAGACAACTGTTCCGGGAATGTACACAGGTTCTCAGAACCAGATTTCGAATCAATGAATTCATCAATTTTTATATCAAGATTCTGATCGAAAAAAAAGAATACCAGAAAGCATTAAAAAATGCTGGGCAAAATGTAAAACGCGCACTGTTCTATCGGGGCAGAGAATTCAAAGATACTCTGCACAGCAAGAAACAGTATGCTGACATTCTGTTTCTGATGGGAAGAACGGCAGAAGCACAGAAAATCTACGAAGAGATTATAGAGGATTATCCGCTCTGTTCCATTTTAGAAAACAGTCACATACACGGGTATGCAAAAATCGATCCTGGTAATCTATAAAATGTTAAGATTTACTTTATTGGCGAAGGCTGCAAAATATACTAGTATGAAAACCATATTGGTAAAGGCAGATCAGAATATGTACCAAAGAAAGTGGGAGAGAACGAATGTTTGGATACCTCGCAATGCACAGACAGTTAATGACATGGAACATGCAGAGATGTTATCGCAATTACTATTGCGGCACCTGTTTTGGACTGGAATTTAATTATGGACAGGTGAGCCGCCTGTTACTGAGTTACGATGTGGCGTTGCTGGGGATTTTGACCAAATGTCATCCAGATCCGTTGAGAGAAAGATATGCCTGCCTGGAACGGTGTGAAACGTGCAGACACATGTTTCATGGCGGAGCATGGGAGCAGATGGCAGCCATCAATCTGCTGCTTGTCAATGAAAAGCTGAAGGACGATGTAAACGACGATCGTTCCTGGAAAGCATATGTCGGAAAAATCCTGCTGGGCAGAAAAATCCGCAAAGCGCAGAAACAGTATCCGGATATGGCACATGCGATCGAAAAAGGATACCGCAATATTTACTTACTTGAGAAGCAGAACAGCAAAGTTGAAGAGATCGAAGAATGCTTTGCCGATATGATGGAATATACGATGTCAAAATGCAGAACTTTGGAAGAATGGGAGCGCGGATATATCCGGTGTATCTCAAAATGGATCTATTATATTGATGCACTGGATGACTATGAAGAAGATTATCGAAAGAAAAAATTTAATCCTTTGAAAAAAGAAGATGCAAAGACATTCTATGAATACACCAGAAAGTATATCCTGACGATCGGTCAGGATCTTCGAAGGCTATACAGAAACATTGTCGCCGTGCAGAAGATCCTGCCATCAGAAAGTACGGAAGACCGGCTGCTGTCTTACCTGCTAACCGGCTGTATTCCTGCTACGACGGCGAGAGTCCTGTCCGGAAGAAAACAGGTGAAATTGAAACTGGGAAGTATATGGGAGCAGGCAGGAAAGTTGATGTGAAAGAAAAATATTTGGTAATAGAAGAATATCAACCTCAGAGAAGAAGGGAAGTTACCCGTCTTTTGGAACAGTATTTAGATAACAGGAACCTGCATCTAACCGTAAGATGGCGGTTCTTCCATGTCCGCCTGAATCGGAAGCTGCTGGATCAGATCGCTGCGATTCTGTATCAGCAGGGTATAAAAAAGGAATTTTCTGTCTGTTGTATTGTGGAAACCGGCCAGTGGAAAGAAGTGCACAGGCTTCGCAGAATATTGAATCGATACGGTTTTGAAGTTGTACTGACTGCCTCCTCCTCTCTGACGGAAAAAATCGTAAAAAAGGCAGGACAGAAACTTCTGCTGGAAGAGCTGAGGATTACAGGAGAAGATTATAAAAGCCTGCAAAAAGAGTATGAACGATACAAGGGAGCAGGAATTTTGATTTCTTTTGACGAATCCCGGATCAGCAGCAGTGAATACACAGCCTGGTTCCAGTCGTGGAGTTCTGACAAAGATGCGTGCTGGCTGCTGCCTTTTCGGGAGATCATCGGTTATCTGTTTACGGGAACCTGGATGGAAACTTGTGAACATGACTCCTGCCTGGGAAAATATCTGTGTCTGGATGAGGATGGAACACGGTATTTCTGCAGGTATAGGCTGGAAGGCAGTCGGATGTCGGATACCTGCCAAACGGCAGAAGAAAAATTATATGAT
>CAJUGG010000068.1 GCA_910585995.1 uncultured Lachnospiraceae bacterium | reverse complement strand
TTAAAATACGTCTGCTCCGCCCAAAAATCAGACGACGTCAGCATCTTTCCAGAATAATAGCGGTTCCGTTCAAATGGATATAATTTCGTATTCTTCATAACTCTTACCTTCCTGGTGGATCTGCTGTATGATTCTTATCCTGGTTTTCATTTTAGCAAACATATTTTGGAAAAGCCACTACCCAAAGAGGTAGTCATATGCTGCCCACCTTCCCAAAAAAACAAAAAAAATGCCGCTGCCTGGGGATTCCATGCAACAGCATTGGGTAGTTTTGATCTATGCACACACATTCTGAAAATCCAGTCGAATCAGGCGGTTGCCATCTTCATCCTGGGGATTACGCATATAGACTAAGTCCATATTTCTGGCCTGAAATTCCACCACGGCACGTTCTAAGGAGATGGTGTTGTAGCTTTTGGGCCAGTGACCGCCGCTTGGGATCGAGCTTAGATTCTCCGGGTCCCAGAGAATCAGAGACACCACCTGCGCGTGACAGGCCAAAGCCAGCTCAATCGTCTTTTGAAGACCAAGGTATTCGGCAGCCAGATTAATCAATACGACTTGTGAGTCTTTGATGGCCGGATTTCGATAATCCAGCTCGTATATTTCTTGTTCTTCATATTGTTCCATCTGCTGCCTTTTTAAGGCATCCAATAACCTATGAATCATATCTCATCCGTCCTTTACTGTTTATTTTAGATCTTATCCTATATATTAGACGCTATTTGTATCAAAAATGTTTCCGCAATCTTAAAATTTTCTCTATTTTTTTCTCTAATTTTTATCTTCCATCTCCGGCTCCATCTCCAGTTGTTTTTTCTTGTCCCAGATCAGGCGCTGACCGCAGTAGATCAGGACAATCGCAAAGAGAAAACGGGGCAGACTATACAAAAAACTTCGGATCACAGAGACCACCTCCTCCGGAATATAGATACTCAGGATATACAAAAAGTTTCGGATGATCGGCCGCCACAGCATCGCCAGGCCCATGAACGTCATACACCACCCAAACACCTTGTTCTGCTGTCCGTTCCACTCTTTTCTCGGAATGATCTGATCCATATGAAACAGATAGTCATCTTCCAATGCATAAAACTCTTCATCCGGCAGACTCATCTTGTTGTGCACATTAAAGACGCTGTAAAACCAGATAATCCCAACGATGCTGATCAGCCATCCCATATCCATCCAGATAGAAAACACAAAGATCGCAAATGCCAAAGTCATAATGCTGAGACCTTCTTTCATAAATCCCAGATACATCTCCCCCGCCCCTGGAACCATCGAACAGATAAATGCCCAAAATCCACTTTTTTTCTTAATCATATAGATCCTCCTTCTCCCCGGAATCTTTCAGCCATCCGGTAAATTCCTGCCAGACACCGTCCACCTTTTCTGTAAGCGTTAAAGTCCTTGACTCTAAGTATGTTTTTTTCAACTGTATCGTGTTTTTTTCCATGATGGGAGACACAAATAATAATAGAAGAGAAACTGCTACTGCCACTCCCACCTTCAGGCTGTATAAAAACAGACGCATCTGTTTTGAAGTCTGATAGACCTTTTTGACTGCCTGGATCTCAAGGCTTTTGCTTCGCTCTAAGATCTCTTCGTGCAGATAAGCCGGAGGTTCTGTCAGATCCTGTTCCAGACAGGCGGCAAATTGGTCTGCGCAAAAGCTGCAGGTTCCCACATGGGTCAGTAACATCTGTTCTTCTGCCCCACTTAATTGTTGTAAGTTCCAGGCTTTTAACCATTCTTCTGTCACATGTCCTGTCCATTCTCTCATAAGATGTCTCCTCCTTTCAGTTGCTTTTTCAAAAGCGCTTTGGCCCGGTAGACCTGTGTCTGTACGGTCTTTGGATTTCTCCCTTTTTCCGCGGCAATCTCTTTGACTGACTTTTCCTCATAAAAATGTGCCTCTGCGATCTCATTGTAGGGAGGCGGCAACTGCCTGCACAAACGCAGCACTTCTTTTCTGGATTCTTCCAAGAGGCAGGCCGCCTCCGGGTCTTCTCCCCGGTCCGGAAGCTCTAAAAAAGTCTCTTCTTTTGCTGGTTCGATCCTGCGGGATGCACTTTTTAGATAATCCAGACATTTGTTCGTTGCAATCTTGCAGATCCACGCCCGCTCATGGGCACCATCAAACTCCGAAAGTCTCTGATAAGCGGACAGAAATGTATCCTGTGTCAGATCCTGCGCATCGAATGGATTCCTGGCCATCCGATAACACAAGGTATAGACCAGCTTCTCATACTTGGTTAAAAATTCTGCAAACTGTTCTTCTGTACCGATTATTTCCGCCCCCTTTATTGAACCGTTCATCTATTATAACGAGACAAAAAGGCAAAAGACTTCAAAATCAGACTTTTAACTGAGATATTTTGATACTTACTCCCGCTCCTTTTCCATAAATATCGATCTGTCCACCGCGTTTTACATGAAATCCGCTGCCGTCTTCATTTACCGTGATGTCCGCTCCCAGGCTCTTCAGATAGTGGTAGGCATTTCCCACCGTCATCATCGTGACGTTGGCAGTCTGCTGAAATTCTCCGATCTGACTGACCTCCAATGTCGAATAGAGCGGAAGATACAGACCGCACACCCTCTCTCCATGCATATACAGTTCGATCCAGTCGCCGCCGTCAAAATCCGTATCCATGCACAATTGTTCATACAGAGGCGCCCAGTTCAGATACTGCTCCTCGGTCAGATTCCAGGCTTCGTAGTTAAACAGATAAAACAGATAGCTGTCAAACAGTCTCTGAGACAGTTCTTCGGCTTCTGTCTCATCCGCCAGTTCCTCCACCGGATAGACTTGTTCTTCGGGATAAGAAAACCCATAGACACCGCCGCCAATCATCACTTCCGGATAGATCAGATCCTCGGCACAAAGCCCCACTTCTTCTAACACCTTCAGTTCCTTGTGTTCCTGAAACATCTGGATCACTTTTTGGCAAAAAGGTGTCAGATCCTGCGTCTTTTCATAATACAGCGTCGGCGTCTCATCCTCCACGCCACAGGGGATCTCATACATCTGTGCATAATATTTCAAAAGTTCTGACTTATAGTTATCTGTGGCACAATAGTCTCCCTCAAAATCTTTGGACACCCGAACCGTGATCGTAATCTCCGGATTCTGCGGCGTCTGAAAATGATACTCTCTGTCTCCGGCAATCTTTTCCCCTTTTTCCGGATCTGAAAATGCAGTCATCGGATAGGTCCTGTTCAGATAAGATACGGCATACCGCTGTTCAGCCGTCAGCCTTTGATAGATCCAAAAAGGCAGCAGTAAAAGCAGCAAGATCCCTGCTGCCAAAAAACGCCGTCTCCAGGCCTTTTTATTCTGCTCCTGCTTGATGCGCAGGCCTTCTAACATGATCTCCATCTCATACTCAGTATGTAGGATCTGGTATAATTTTTTCAGATCTCCTTCGTATTCGGCCTCTTTTTTGGGGAAATCATAGGACTCCCACAACAGAATCTTAAAGCTTTTCTCAAAGGTAAAACGCTGTTCCAACTCGCTCACCAGCAGTTTGATCACCTGCGGATGCCATTTAATGCTCTGAAATTCTTCTGTTGACAGATAGTGCGCCCACCACTCTCTTTGTTCTGGCGTACGTCTCTCCCTTGCAAATGCCATCCATTGCCTGATAAACTCCTGTACCAACTGCTCGCGCGCTTCGATCTGTCTCTCAAAATAGTCCAAAAGAGGATCGTCTTGTGCATCTTCGGTATCCGCTTCAGAAGTTTCCTCTATGGCAGCCTCTTCTTCTGGCAGGGATTCTTCTGGCACAGAGAAAAGAGACGGATCGCCCGCCTCTTTGGTATATTCCAGTGCCTTTTGGTATGCTTCATAGAGGATACGAAATTCTTCCGGTTTTTCCTCTGGATGGATGATCTTTGACTGGGCGGCATAGGCCCGCCGGATGGCTTTTTTATCTTTGGTCGGTGCAATCTGCAATATGTTCCATATATTCATCTCTTGGATTCCTCTAACTGGTCAAAGGCGGCTTCGGCTTCTTTGACACTTTTGGCTATTTCCTGGTCACTTTTCTCTGCGATCTGCTCCTGCAGCCACCGCAAGATCCTGCCCGCTTCCTGGCGCTTCTCTCCTAACAGCTCCGAGAACATACGTTCTCCTCTCGCCAGCACAAGCTTTGCCCGCACCCCGCCGGAGGAGGTGAGATGGTAGCGTTTCAGCTCTTCGATACGTCTCTCAAGCTCTTCTTCAGACAGCCTGAGCTGCTCACAGGCGAGCACCTTTTTGACAGTGTTCTTGCGATAGTAGTCTGTCACTTCCACTTCTAAGATCCCATTGATATCATAGGTAAAACAGATCTTTAACTGGGTCTTCCCTTTGGGCACCGGAAGAATATCCATCTCAATGACCCCAAGCTTGATATTTTCTTCACAGTAATAGGCTTCTCCCTGATAGATCCCGACTGAGATATGCGTCTGATTGTCATAAGAATTGGTATAATACCCCACTTTAGAACTGGGCAGGATGCTGTTTCTCTCGATGATCGGAGACATAATCGGCCGTTTGGTATCGGAATAATTGACGATATCCGTCCCTAAAGTAAACGGGCAGATATCCGTAAGGACCAGATCCCGGATCTCCTTTCTGCGCTCTTTAATCCCGGCATAGAGTCCGGCTCCCACCGCCACGACTTCATCCGGTGAGCCGATCATACAAGGTTTTTTATTCAGATAAGTCTGCAAATAAAAAGCAATCACTGGCATCTTCGAGGAACCGCCCACCAGGACTACCTCATCTATTTCCTCGATGGTTCGCCCGCTGTCTCTTAAAGCAGTCGAGATCACTTGTCCCATCCGGTCAAAGATCTCCTGGCACAGCTCTGCCAGCGTAATATTGGTAAGCGTCAGGGATCTCTCTAATCCTTCTGTCTCCCAGGTCAGCACTGCTTCACTCTGGCTTGTGAGCGTTCGCTTACAGTTTTCCGCCAGTCTTAAAAGCGTGGCTTTTTTCTGCGGCTCCATCTGATCATAAGACATCTGATGTTCTGTGCAAAATTTTCGCGCGATCACTTCATCAAAATCATCTCCGCCCAGATGGTTGTCGCCGCTGACAGCAATGATCTCGATCACATTGTCAAAATAGTCCACAATCGATACATCCAGTGTCCCGCCGCCAAAGTCAAAGACCAGATAGCTGCCTTCCTCCTCCTGACTGATGCGGCTTGCCGCCAGAGCTGCGGCCGACGGCTCGTTGATCAGACGCTCCACATGAAGTCCTGCCAGCTCACCTGCCTCTCTGGTGGCATATCTTTGATGGTCGTTAAAATAAGCCGGAACGCTGATCACTGCCTCCGATATTTCTTCCCCTAAATATTCTTCCGCGTCTTTTTTCAGCTGGCGCAGAACAAAAGAAGACAGCTCCTGGGGCGTGAATCTCTGTCCTCTCAGTGTCACCTGCTGACTGGTCCCCATATACCGTTTAAAAGAAGCGGCTGTGGCCTCCGGATGAGATACCAGCCGTTCTTTTGCCACAGCACCCACTTCGATGCTTCCGTCCTCTTCCACACTGACTACGCTTGGAGTCAGCACTTGCCCTAACGGGTTGGGAACCAGCTTTACATGGTCGTCCTGGCAGACGCACACCAGGCTGTTCGTCGTCCCTAAGTCAATTCCAATGATCGCCATATGCTATGTCTCTCCTCTGTTCACAGTCCATCAGGACGTGTCGGCTCTGCTTTTGGTGCAGGGTCTGTCTCGCTCTTCTTGGGAGCATTTTTACAGATCTTTACGATGGAATCATAGTAGGTCTGAATCCTCTGCACCTGTTCTTCGCGCCACATCTCCTGATCCAATTTTTTCAAGATCCCGCGTCCGTCGTCAGAAGACTGCGGCAGCAACGCTGTGGAGATGCCCTGGGAAGATGCCACCTGGGTGAAAAATGCTTTTAATGCATCCAGATAGGTCTGTACTTTTTTCTCCTCGGACGGCGCACGCAGGTTCTGCTCCTCCTGCTCTGCCATCTGCTGCAGAAAGTCCGACAGCAGACGCTCCAGATCACCTGCCAGCTCTTCGAGAGAATCCTTTTGCTGCATGGCCTCAAACAGCATGGATTTTACAGGGTCTTCTCCCAGTGCATGATAGTCCTTTAACACTTCTTCACTGTGCTCATAAAACTGATCGATCAAATGAGAAAAATCGTTCTTTTGTTCATCTGAAAGATAGGACGCACAGAAATCTTCCAAGTCTTTTTTGGCCTGGTCAAGCTGCCCTTTCCACTGTTCTTTGGACATATAGAACCAATCCCGGTAACTGACAGCGCCCAGATCATTTTTATTCATCACCTGTGCATAGATATTGTTTTGATTTTCGCCGCCAAAACGGTCCTCATACTGCCAAAAGCTGTCCATCGCCGCTGTGATCTGGCGTAATCTCTGATCAAACTGTGAGCGCTCCTCCATGGACATCCCTTCATAAAATCCGCTCTTTTCCAGTTGATCGCTGAAGATCTTCCACTGCTGTCCGCTGTTTTGTTCAAAGGATTTTTGTGTAACATATTCTTTTTGCAGCGCTTCTAACTGCTTGGGGTCTCCCCATACACGGACATGCTGGGCGTCAGGTATCTGGAATCCCAGAGACTGGAGAAATGCTGCATCGTAGATCATGCCTGTATATTCGTCCGATCCCGACCGGGAAACCTCATAAGTATCGTATTGGGCAGCCGCGGGCGTACTCTCTGCCTTTTCCAAAAGCTCCTGCACATCTTCAGAGACCGCGGGCGTCTTCTTAGGTTCCGTCTCTATACCATAAGTTGTGATTCCCTGTATCTTCATCCATCTGTTCTCCTATTGAAGTTCCGCAACTCCCCTCCCAAGCTCCCTGCTCTAAGAGCATTTTCTGCCGCACCGCGTCAGAAAATCCTCTTGGGGCTTGTCCGGTTCGTTGCTGTTTTTGAGTTCCGCAACTCCCCTCCCAAGCCCCCTGCTCTAAGAGCATTTTCTGCCGCACCGCGTCAGTAAATCCTCTTGGGGCTTGTCCGGTTCGTTGCTGTTTTTGAGTTCCGCAACTCCCCTCCCAAGCTCCCTGCTCTAAGAGCATTTTCTGCCGCACCGCGTCAGTAAATCCTCTTGGGGCTTGTCCGATCCATTGCTGTTTAGTTTTGCACCTGCTGTTAGTTTATATATCGTCAACTCCCGGTCTGTGATAAGCCGCTCAGGATACGGATGTTTTTTGTTCCATCTGTCTAAAAAGCCCTAGGAGGACGACCACCGCTGCGGCGGCCAGTACCACTTCTGCGGCAAGCTGCGAAAAGGCAAGTCCATAGAGCGGAAACAGTGCATTTAATAGATAGAGCGCCGGGATCTCCAGTACAATCTTTCTAAGGATGGCAAAGATCAGTGATTTGCGCCCCATGCCGCAGGCCTGGAAGATGCCCACCGCCAGAAAATCCATACACAAAAAGGGAAGCCCCAGACACAGCCCATGCAAAAACCGGCTTCCATAAGCGACAATACTGTCGTTTTCCATAAAGAGCCGGATGAAAAAATCAGATCCCATATAATAACCACATGTCACCAAAGTCAAAAAAGAAAGAGAGATCTGAGCCGAGAACATCACAGTCTGTTTCATACGCCTGGTATTTCCGCTGGCAAAATTGTAGCTGACAAGCGGCATAATCCCCTGAGAAATCCCCATAGCCACATACATTGGCACCATATTGATCTTCTGGGCAATCCCCATAGCAGCCATGGCATCTGCTCCATAGACAGCGGTAAAATTATTCAGCACAGTCATACCCGTCACATTGAGCAGATTCTGAATGGAAGCGGGGATGCCGACGCCGCAGATATTGGCGATAGCTGTCCATCTCAGGCGGACCATCGAAGGCCGGATACACACATAGGTCTTGCCCCTCTTGATCAGAATAAACAGGAAAAAATACAGGCAGGCCACACAGTTTGACAAAAAAGTAGCAAGCCCGGCTCCGGCAGCACCCATATGAAGTCCCCAGGGCAGGATAAAGATCGGGTCTAACACAATATTTAACAAACAGCCGCTCATCGTTCCAATACTGGCATGCAGCGAAGAACCCTCTGCGCGGACCAGATATGCCATCACCACATTGAGAATCGCCGGCACCGCGCCAAAAGTGACTGTCCACTTCAGATATTCTCCCGTGGCAGCCACCGTCTCTGCATCAGACCCCAGCACCACTAAAAGAGGCGACCGAAACATCGTATACAACAGGGAAAACAATGCCCCGCTCAACAATGCACAATAAAAACCAAACGAAGAACTGCGGTACACTGTATCATAGTCTTTACTTCCCAGCGCCCGGCTCATCATGCTGGAGCTGCCGATGCCAAACAGATTGTTTACCGCATTAAATGCTAAAAGGACCGGTGCCGCCAGCGCCACTGCTGCATTCTGCACCGGATCATTGACCATCCCCACAAAATACGTATCCGCCAGGTTATAGATCACCATCACAAGAGAACTGATGATCGTGGGTACTGACATACTTAGGACGGCCTTGGGAATCGGAGTCTCTTCAAACAGCAGGATCTTTTGTCTGTCTTCTGTCATTGTTCAAATCCCTCCACAAAACGGTTCGCACAGAACAGATAGCCTTCTCCACTTTTTTTAAGTGTCAGCTCACAGGGAGTATAATAAGACTGCTCCTCCTCTCCATCTCCTGGCACACACTTAAGTACATACTGTTCTCCGTCTGTCTGTTGTCCGCCCACACACGTATAATACATATAGTTAGTATCTCCATGCTCCATGATACAGATCTCCTCTTCCGGCAGACAGACCCAGGAAAGCGGCTTCTCCATCTCCTCATAAGAGACTCCCGTCTTTTTTAGTACAAATTCTTCTATCTGTGCCTTGGTAAGCCGGTTGACATCGGTATAGATCTCTTCCTGACTGTTGGATTCGAGATACTTCTGTCTCTCTTGTTCACTTAACGCTGTCATCTCAAGGCCCGCACCATTGTAAAATACTTCATCCCACAGAATCTCCTGTGGTCTTTCATAGGCTGACAGCAAAAAACCATAGTTGTCATTTTGTCTGATCCATTCCGTCATATCCTGAAGTTCCTGCTGCGTCAATTCCCTAGGATAAGACACCTCCGTCAAGGCCCCGACCGTCTGCTCCTCTTCTTCCTCCTGGATATTGACATCTTCTAGATCTTTGGTCTCATCCGCCACCTTCTGACAGCCTACTGTCAAAAACATACAGCCAATCAAAATCATACAGATCCATCTTTTTATATCCATCCTGACAATTCCTCCAATATCTGAAATACTTTTACAAACAGTCTATCACAGATCTTTCTTTTCGTAAACGCACAGGAAACATTCTGAATAAATTTTTATTTTATGCTTGTATTTTTTTACAGACGTGCTATAATTATTGGCATGGAAGCATAGCTCAGCCGGGATGAGCGTTCGCCTCACACGCGAGAGGTCATGGGTTCGA
>CAJUGG010000067.1 GCA_910585995.1 uncultured Lachnospiraceae bacterium | reverse complement strand
TGGGAGGGGAGTTGCGGTACAAAACAGCAACGAACCGAACAAGCCCAGGGAGGATTTACCGACGCGACTGCGGCGGAAAATGCTCCCAGAAGAAAGGGGGGTGGGAGGGGAGTTGCGGTACAAAACAGCAACGAACCGAACAAGCCCAGGGAGGATTTACCGACGCGACTGCGGCGGAAAATGCTCCCAGAAGAAAGGGGGTTGGGAGGGGAGTTGCGGTACTTTAATAGAAAGGAACAAGGATGAAATTTACATTAAATAAAGAAATTACGTATCAGGAAGCAGTAGAACGTATGTTTGAGATGTTGGGAGACAGTAAGATTATGGCTCTGGCTTCGAGTGTCAATGACTATGTGATGGTGCGCAATGTCAGTTGTCTGTTCTATGACGAGAAGATCTATTTTAAGACGGATAAAAATTTCCGCAAGACCAAGCAACTGTTTGAAAACCCGCGTGTGGCGGTCTGCTGGAGCGGCGTACAGGTAGAAGGCATCGCAGAAAATAAAGGTCTGGTAGTGGATGAACCCGGTCAGCGCTTTGCAGAAGGCTACAAAAAGCATCTCTGGGAGAGCTATAACAAATACAGCCACGAAGACACCGAGATCCTGATCGAGATCTCACCCAAATATGTGGAGATCTGGGACACCAGTGATGATGGCTATGCATTTCAGCTCTTTTTGGACTTTAAGAAAAAAACAGTAGAAGTAAAACCTTACGACGAGCGATAAACAATAGATTGCAGGCTTCGCCAGCAAATCTATTGTCATAAAAAAAGGTTTTCGCCTGCGCGAAAACCAGATACTTTCGAGGGAGTGGGAGGCCCTTTCGGGTCCCCCTAAAGTGTTATGAATGAAATACTGATGTGTTTCTGTTACGAGTATTATCATAACAGGAAAATGTGACAAAAGTGTATCGTCCAGATAAAGGTTTTCTAAACTTTCATAAGAAAAACCAAAGATAAAAAATAAAAAACAGAAAAAATTTTAAAAAAGGACTTGCATTTTTCTTCCGTATGTCATATAATAACATTCGTTGAACACGAAGGGCTATCGCCAAACGGTAAGGCAACGGACTCTGACTCCGTCATTTCAAGGTTCGAATCCTTGTAGCCCTGTTAGATAAGGGGGCTGTCGGTTAATAGACAGCCCCCTGTTCATGACAATAGTTTTGCCTCTTTTTGTTATGCCCTTATCAGACCTCATAGATGATCTCATCCAGGATGCTCATAAGCCTCTCGATGTCCTCTTCTTTTGTCGCCCAGCTAGTGGCGAATCGGACGATGGTATGGCTTTCGTCATATTTTTCCCAGACACTAAATACCACTTGTTTTTTCAGCCGTTCCAGAATCGTGTCTTCCATAACAAGGAACTGCTGATTGGTGGGAGAATCCAGATAAAACGTAAGATTCCTCTCCTGAAATCCTTTTTTTAACCGATCTGCCATCTCGATGGCATGGCGGCTGATCTTATTGTACAGGTCATTTGTGAATAAGGTGTCAAACTGGATGCCCAGCAGGCGGCCTTTGGCTAACAGAGCGCCATGCTGCTTGATCGTCGTTAAAAAATGCTTCGGCGTATGGTGATGGGGAAATACTACTGCTTCACCGCACAGGGCGCCGACTTTGGTGCCGCCGATATAGAAGGCATCGCAGCAGCGGGCGATCAGAGGCAGCGTCACATCGGTGCCGGGAGTGGCAAGTCCATAGCCTAAGCGGGCGCCGTCCAGATAGAGAGGAATCTGATGAGCCTCACAGATGGCAGAGAGATTCTCAAGCTCTGCGGCAGTGTACAAAGTGCCCAGTTCTGTCGGATGCGAGATATAGACCATCCCTGGAAATACCATATGTTCTCGGCTGGTATCTTCCCAGAAGGTGCGAAGAAGTGTCTCTAGTTCTTCGGCGCGGATCTTGCCGTCGTGCTGCGGGAGCGTGATCACTTTGTGACCGGTGGCTTCGATGGCTCCGGCCTCATGGACATTGACGTGTCCGGTGGATGCAGCAATGACCCCTTCATAAGGGGCTAACAGCCCGTCAATCACGGTCGCATTGGTCTGGGTGCCGCCCACAAGAAAATAGATATCTGTGTCTTTACATTCGCAGGCTTCTTGGATCTTTTTTTTGGCATCCGCGCAGTAGTGGTCTGTACCATAGCCGGATAGCTGTTCTGAGTTTGTCTCAATCAGACGGTGCAGGATCGCTTCATGAGCACCCTCTGCATAATCATTTTCAAATGAAAGCATAAGAAATCCCCCTTTTTATGGATATTTTATCACTGGCAGATAGACAGGTCAACATAAGAGATGTTATACTAAAAACTAGAAACAAGGAGGAGCAAGGATGTTTTTTTGGGATTTGACAGCCTGGACAGCACAGAATGTATTTTTGCGGATGGTGACGGCGCTGCTGTTGGGAGGCGTGATCGGGATTGACAGAGGGGTAAAGAGAAGAGGCGGAGGTGCCAGGACGGATGCAGCCGTATGCCTTGGCGCAGCTATGGTGATGATTACTGCGCAGTATATGGAGAATTGCTATCCGGCGTCCGCAGATATGGCCAGGATGGGTTCTCAGGTGATCAGCGGGGTTGGTTTTCTGGGAGCAGGTTCTATCATCGTATCTGGTCATCAGGTCAAAGGCCTGACTTCGGCCGCAGGGATCTGGGTGTGTGCCTGCATCGGGCTTGCAGTGGGGATTGGCTTTGCAGACGGGGCGATTCTGGTGACGTTTGTGCTGCTGATTGGTCTGCATCTGCTGCCGCTTATGGA
Source organism: uncultured Lachnospiraceae bacterium (assembly GCA_910585995.1). Classification (GTDB taxonomy): domain Bacteria; phylum Bacillota; class Clostridia; order Lachnospirales; family Lachnospiraceae; genus Hominiventricola. The sequence goes on along the minus strand of CAJUGG010000067.1, from coordinate 25,042 downwards.
GAAAACGGTCAATCAGTATTCTCGGTATGTGACCTTATATGTGGAGGCCAGTGAGAGCAGGGCAGCGTCTGCTTTTTTACATAAGATCCAGTCAGACGGCTGTAAGGTGGATCGCTTTGAGGTGGACCGTTCTGGTTCGGGCCGGCAGTCGCTGACGATTATGCTGACGATCCGTATCCCGCGCCATATAGACCAGAAAGAGTATCTGGAGCGCTTAGAACTTTACAGAGGGATCTTGTCTGTGGACACTTTATGACAGAGAATAACAGATAATAAAAAAAATATAAAAAAATTTTCAGAAAACTATTGACAAATATTGGAAACTATTGTAATATAGAATCATCAAAAAGAAAGAGAGAAAAAACTCTCAGAGATGGAGGAAAGGTCCAATGGGAAGGTAAAAGAAAAAATTTAGATGAAAGGAGATAAAAAGGTGAAACTTCAGATTGACAGGTAAAGAGTCATTCGATGATAACAATCGGATGACTCTTTTTTTGTCGCATGTACGTGATTGGACTATAGTTTGTCAGAGATTTCTGCCAGAGCTTTGATAATGGTCAGATAGCGGTCATATTGATAGGAGCCTTGTTTTTTTACAGAAGCGATAATATTTCCAATGACCGCATCACTGGCGGGCAGTTCGTCCTGAAGGAGATAGTCTGCGCTTAGATTAAGCGCCTCGCATACAGTTACCAGCGTCTCTAAGGACATCTTCCGGCTTCCGCGTTCGATATGCCCAAGAAAAGAGATCGACAGATTGCATTTTTCAGCAAGCTCAGACTGGGATAATCCGGCATTTAGTCTGGCATTGCGGATGCGGCCGCCCATGGCAGCATAATCAATGTTTTTCATTCGTTTCACCCCTTCTTTTATATTAAGATAAAAAGGTCATTGCAAATATTGACTAATAGAATTATAATGTGACTAATAGAAGCGGCGACAGCAAAAGAGAAAGGCATCATAAATGGGGATCTGGGTGATTGGGCTTGCAATTTATGTTATTGCCAAGAAAAGAGACTGGAAGCTTAGTGAATGGCTGGAAATTATATTATTGGGGATGTGTCTGTTTTTTCTGATGCATGTATGAAACTTCATGTGGCTTTTTTTGTGATTTGCAAGTATAATGGATAAAGTGAGGGACAAAAAGCCTAAGAAAGAGAGAATGGACCATGTATGAATACGACAGCAGGGTACGCCTGACAGAAGTGGATCAAGATCAGAGGATGACTCTTATAGGGATCTTAAATGCTTTCCAGGATTGCAGTACCTTCCACTCGGAAGATCTGGGAGTGGGTATGGACTATCTGACGAAGAAAAAGCGGATGTGGGTCCTACGCTCCTGGAAGATCGTCGTATCCCGTTATCCGCGTCTGGCGGAACGTATTCGCGTGGGAACCTGGCCGTATGCATTTGATAAGATGACCGGGCAGAGAAACTTTCGGCTTCTGGACCAGGAGGGGCAACTGGCCGCCTGTGCAGATACCCTGTGGGTATATATGGATATGGACAGGATGCGGCCGGCACGTGTGGATGAAGATGTGAGACAGGCATATACGCTGGAGCCAAGATTTCCCATGGAATATGAGACGGACAAGATTCCTCTCTTGGCTAAGATGGAGGAGCGGGAGCCTTTTGGCGTGCATACGTATCACCTGGATGTGAATCACCATGTGAACAATGGGCAGTATGTACAGTTAGCAGGGAGCTATCTGCCGGAAAATTTTTCCATCGGCCAGATGAGAGCAGAGTATTGCAGACAAGCAGTCCTCCATGATATCATCTACCCTAAGGTAGGCTGTTTCTTGGATGGATATACGATTCTGTTGGGTGACAAAGAGGGAAAGCCATATGCCGTAGTAGAATTTAGAGTATAGGAGAGCAACATATGCATCTAGGAAAGACACAAATACTGACTGTGATGAGACAAGTGGATTTTGGCGTGTATCTGGCTATGCCCGAATGTCCGGAGGAACGAGTACTTCTGCCCAGGAAGCAGGTGCCGGAGGGACTGCAGGTAGGAGAAGAACTGGAGGTCTTCTTATATAAAGATTCCAAAGATCGTCTGATTGCCACCACTACTACGCCAAAGCTGATGCTTGGCGGTCTTGCACTACTGACGGTCAAAGAAGTGACAAAGATCGGGGCATTTTTGGATTGGGGACTGGAGAAAGATCTGTTCCTTCCATTCCGGCAGCAGACGAGGAAGGTCCACGCAGGAGAAGAATGTCTGGTGGGACTTTATACGGATAAGAGTGAACGGCTGTGTGCAACAATGAATGTGTATGAATATCTACATACCGACAGCCCTTACCAGAGAGGCGACCAGGTAACGGGCAGAGTCTATCAGATCAGTGAGAACTTTGGAGCCTTTGTGGCGGTGGACGACTACTATTCCGGTCTGATTCCGAAAAAAGAATTTTTTGGACAGGCACAGGTAGGAGATCTGGTCAGTGTACGGGTGACGGGAGTCAAACCAGACGGCAAGCTGGATCTGAGTATGCGGGAAAAAGGATATTTGCAGATCAATGAGGACGCAGAGGCTGTGATGGAAGTGATCGAGGAATACGACGGGGTGCTTCCTTTTACAGACAAAGCTTCTCCGGAAGTGATCAAGAGAGAATGTTCCTTGAGTAAAAATGCTTTTAAAAGGGCAGTGGGACATCTTCTCAAAGAGGGCCGCATCGAGATCACAGAGAAAAGCATCCGAAAATGCAAGGAATAACAGGAAATATATTTTGATTATCAAAATATTTAAAAAGCACTTGCAATCTGGCAAGACCTTGAGTATAATGGGTATCGTAAAGAAGGAAAGGAGATTGAGGATATGAAAGTACAGAATATTAAAGATGTAAACAAATTCTTTGAAGTGGTAGACAACTGTGCAGGTAAAGTAGAATTGGTGACAGGAGAGGGCGACCGGTTGAACCTTAAATCAAAGCTGTGTCAGTATGTATCCCTTGCGAATATTTTTTCTAATGGTGAGATTCCGGAGCTGGAGATCATCGCCTATGAAAAAGAGGACATTGATAAATTATTATCCTTTATGATTAATGGCTAATCGGTTATAATGGAGGAGTAACAGTCGAAGCGCTGTTGCTCCTTTTTTCATGTGATCAATAGAGTGGGGGATAAAGAGATGAATTTTGCACATCTGCATGTACATACGGAATACAGTCTGTTAGATGGTTCTAATAAGATCAAAGAATATGTCTCAAGAGTCAAAGAACTGGGGATGGACAGTGCGGCGATCACAGATCATGGCTCTATGTATGGGGTGATCGACTTTTATAAGGAAGCGAAAGCACAGGGGATCAAGCCAATCCTGGGCTGTGAGGTCTATGTAGCGCCACGTTCAAGGCATGACCGCGAGAACACAGGAGGAGAAGACCGTTATTACCATCTGGTGTTGTTGGCAGAGAATCAGGAAGGCTATCAAAACCTTGTTAAAATTGTATCAAGGGGATATACAGAAGGATTCTATTATCGCCCAAGGGTGGACAAGGAACTGCTTAAGACCTATCATAAGGGGATCATTGCCTTAAGTGCCTGCTTGGCCGGCGAGGTGCAGCGTGCGATTGTCAAAGGACAGTATGAAGAGGCCTGCAGGATTGCGAAAGGGTACCAAGAGATCTTTGGGGACGGGAATTTTTTCTTAGAGCTTCAGGATCATGGGATCCCGGAACAAAGACAGGTCAATCAGGCGCTGCTTCGTATGAGCAAAGAACTGTCGCTTCCTTTAGTGGCCACCAATGATGTACACTATACCTATGAGGAGGATGCGAAACCGCATGATATCCTGTTGTGTCTTCAGACGGGCAAACGGCTGTCAGATGAGGACAGGATGCGCTATGAAGGCGGTCAGTATTATGTAAAGTCTAAAGAAGAGATGGCCAGCCTGTTTCCTTATGCCCCGCAAGCACTCGAAAATACCCAGAAGATTGCAGACCGCTGTCAGGTGGAGATCGAGTTCGGTGTGACCAAGCTTCCCAAATATGATGTGCCAGAAGGGTACACTTCCTGGGAATATCTGAACAAGCTCTGCCAGGAAGGATTTAAGGAGCGCTATCCGGAGGATCAAGGAGCCTTAAAAGAGCAGCTCCTCTATGAGCTTTCCATTATTCAGAAGATGGGGTATGTGGATTATTTCCTGATCGTCTGGGACTTTATCAAATATGCCAGAGACCATGGGATTGCCGTAGGACCGGGACGCGGTTCGGCTGCCGGAAGTCTGGTCTCCTATGCCTTGGGGATTACCAATATTGATCCTGATAAATATCAGCTTCTGTTTGAGCGGTTTCTCAATCCGGAGCGAGTGTCCATGCCGGATATTGATATTGACTTCTGCTATGAACGCAGGCAGGAGGTCATTGACTATGTGGTGCGCAAATACGGGAGCGACCGGGTGGTGCAGATCGTCACTTTTGGGACCTTGGCAGCGAGAAACGTTCTTAGAGATGTGGGGCGGGTGATGGATCTTCCCTATGCGTTCGTGGACTCTATCGCCAAGATGGTTCCTAAGGAACTGAATATCACGCTGGAAAGGGCGCTGAACACCAATCCGGAGTTTAAAACACTCTATGACAGCAATGAACAGGTCAAAGAGCTGGTGGACATGTCTAAGAGGCTTGAGGGGCTTCCTAGGCATACTTCGATGCATGCAGCAGGCGTGGTGATCAGCCAAAAGGCTGTAGATGAATATGTGCCTCTGTCCAGGGCACAGGACGGTGCGATCACGACGCAGTTTACGATGACTACGTTAGAGGAGCTGGGGCTGCTTAAGATGGATTTCCTTGGCCTGCGCACCCTGACTGTGATCCAGAACGCAGTGAAGCTGATCGAGAAGAGCAAAGGTATCCAGATCGATGTGGACCATCTGGACTATGACGACAAAGCGGTGTTTAATTCCCTTGGAACAGGACGTACCGACGGGGTGTTCCAACTGGAAAGTTCGGGTATGAAGAATTTTATCAAGGAATTAAAGCCTCAAAGCCTGGAAGATATTATTGCAGGGATCTCTTTGTACCGTCCAGGGCCGATGGATTTTATCCCGCAGTATATCCGGGGAAAGAATCATCCGGAGACGATCACCTATGACTGCCCGGAGCTAGAGCCGATCTTAGAGCCTACCTATGGATGTATTGTCTACCAGGAACAAGTGATGCAGATCGTACAAAAGTTAGCAGGTTATACACTGGGCAGAAGTGATCTGGTGCGTCGTGCTATGTCCAAGAAAAAAGCATCAGTGATGCAGAAAGAGCGACAGAATTTTGTCTATGGCAATGAAGAAGAACAGGTGCCGGGATGTATTGCCAGAGGGATTCCGGAGCGGGTGGCCAACAAGATTTATGATGAGATGATTGATTTTGCCAAATATGCATTTAATAAATCCCATGCGGCAGCTTATGCCGTTGTGGCCTATCAGACAGCCTGGCTGAAATACTATTATCCGCTGGAATTTATGGCGGCACTGATGACTTCAGTGATTGACAATTCTTCCAAAGTATCGGAGTATATCCTGACTTGCAGGCAGATGGGTATCGCCATCTTAGCGCCGGATATCAATGAGAGTGAGGGCGTCTTCTCGGTGTCGGATCAAGGTATCCGCTATGGATTAAGTGCGATAAAAAGTGTGGGAAGGCCAGTGATTGAAAGTGTGTTAAAAGAGCGTCAAAAAGGGCTGTTTTTGGATCTGAGTGATTTTATCGAACGTATGTCCGGCAGAGACATCAATAAGAGGACTGTAGAAAATCTGATCAAGGCAGGAGCCTTTGATTCGTTCCCGGCCAACAGACGGCAGATGATGATGGTCTATGGACAGATAATGGATCAGATCTCGCAAAAGAAAAAGACAGAACTGGAAGGCCAGATGAGCCTGTTTGACTTTGTACCAGAGGAAGAAAAAGAAGCCTACAAGATTCCCATGCCGTCAGTGCCCGAATATGGAAAAGAAGATCTTCTGGCTTTTGAAAAAGAGGTGCTGGGATTCTATATCAGCGGTCATCCATTGGAGGAATATGAGACCCAGTGGAAGCGGGGCATCACTCATGTGACCATGGATTTTCAGCCGCCGGAAGAAGGAGAAGAGGCAAAGCTAAGAGACGGAGAGCATGTGGTGATCGGCGGGATCATCACATCGAAGACGACCAAGACTACTAAGACCAGTCAGATGATGGCTTTTATTACCGTAGAAGATCTGGTGGGGTCTGTGGAAGTGGTGATCTTTCCAAGGGATTATGAGCGGAACAATCGGTTTTTGCAGGTGGATGACAAAGTATTTGTCAGTGGCCGGGTATCCGGCGAAGAGGAGCGAGCAAGCAAGCTGATCTTAGAACGTATCACTCCTTTTGAGATGATTCACAAAGAACTCTGGATACAGTTTGCCGACCGGAAAGAGTACCAGGACAGGGAGCAGGAACTGTATCGGATGCTGATGGACAGTGAGGGAAATGATACAGTTGTGATCTATCTGCGCGAAGAGAAGATGAAGAAGATACTGCCGGCCAGTAGGAATATTCGGATTCATGAAGACTTACTGGAACGCCTGTACGAAAAGTTTGGTGAGAAAAATGTAAAAGAGGTTCAGAAGCATATTGAAAATACAGGCAAAATGCTTTAAAATTAAAGAAAAAACGCTATCAATAACTTAGGGCAAAGGAGAAGTCATGGCGAAAGAAATCAACACAATCGGGGTTTTGACAAGCGGTGGTGATGCACCGGGAATGAATGCAGCCATTCGTGCAGTGGTGCGCAAAGCACGTGCTAATGGCAAAAAAGTAAAAGGCATCCGCAGAGGCTATCAGGGGCTTTTGGAGGAAGACATCATTGATATGGGCAGAGAATCGGTCAGCGATATTCTGGACAAAGGCGGCACCATTCTCTTTACGGCACGCTGTTCGGAGTTCCGTACAGAGGAAGGACAGAGAAAAGGGGCAGAGATCTGTAAAAAACATGGGATCGATGGTCTGGTAGTAATCGGCGGCGACGGGTCTTTTGCAGGAGCACAAAAGCTGGCTGCTTTTGGAGTCAATACTGTGGGTGTGCCTGGCACCATTGATCTGGATATTGCCTGCACCGAATACACCATTGGGTTTGATACGGCGGTCAATACGGCAATGCAGGCAATTGATAAAGTGCGTGATACATCCACCTCTCATGAGCGCTGCAGTATCATCGAGGTTATGGGAAGAAATGCAGGTTATATTGCTCTGTGGTGCGGTATTGCCAATGGTGCAGAGTCTATCCTGATACCAGAACAATATGACTATGATGAACAGAAGATCATCAATGACATCGTGGCCAACCGAAAAAGCGGCAAAAAACATTATATCATTATCAATGCGGAAGGTATCGGCCATTCCACATCCATGGCGAGAAGAATCGAAGCGGCGACAGGCATGGAGACCCGCGCGACGATCCTGGGCTATATGCAGCGTGGCGGCAATCCAACTTGCAGAGACCGTGTCTATGCAACCATGATGGGAGGGCTTGCCGTGGACCTGCTTTGTCAGGGAAAGTCCAATCGTGTTGTGGGCTATAAGAATGGTGAATTTAAAGATTTTGATATAGATGAGGCACTGGGCATGAACAAAGGTGTTCCCACCTATATGGTTCAGGTTTCCTCTGATATGGCGAAATGATGATCACCAGTACATCCAATCCACAGGTGAAACATCTGCAGCAGCTTTTAAAAAAAGCCAGAGCAAGAGAGGAAGCAGGTGTTTACCTGGTGGAAGGCGTTAAGATGTATCAGGAGGCGCCCAGAAGTAAGATTGAGAAAGTGTACATTTCCAAAAGCCTGTTCGAAGAAAAGGGACAGGCTTTTGTTGCTGGACTGCCAATGGAGGTTTTAGATGACCGGGTCTTTGCTGCGGTAAGCGATACCAAGACTCCTCAGGGAATCCTGTGTGTAATAAGAAGACACAACTGTCAGTTAATGGATATGATACAGGGAAAGAGTCCGCATCTTCTCCTTTTGGAGCAATTACAAGATCCGGGCAATCTGGGGACAATTTTTCGGACCGCGGAAGGAGCCGGCGTGGATGGGATTATCCTGAGCAGGAACTCTGTCGACATATACAATCCCAAGACTATCCGTTCCACCATGGGTTCCATCTACCGGATGCCATTTGTCTATGTGGACGATTTGGAGGAAGTGCTTCCTGCGCTCAAGGAAAGGGGCATCCGCACGTATGCAGCGCATCTAAAAGGGGAGCGCTTTTACGATCGGGAGGACTACCAGGGAGGGTGTGCTTTTTTCATAGGAAATGAGGGAAATGGATTAAGCAAGAGATTGAGCGAAAGAGCAGATACCTGGATACGGATTCCTATGGAAGGGAAGCTGGAGTCTCTCAATGCCGCGGTGGCAGCGTCCATTCTGATGTACGAAGTATGCAGACAGCGGAGAAAAAGAACAGGACAGCAATAGCTGCCCGATCATACGGCGACTGGTTTTTGACAAATGCTTATGATGTCTGTCAGAGACCAGCAGCCGCTTTTTCTTGTCTTCCCAAAGAGAGAGCAAGATATCCGGGAATTTGTACCGGACTCGGAAAAAGGGAAATTTTACCAGCTACAATATGAAAAATATCTGCATCTGGCAGAGCTTGCAGACCAGAGGAAATCCCAGTATGATGCATCTTAGATGCCAATTCGAAACGGAATCTTAATAAAAAGTTGACAAAAGGCGTAATATCTGATAAAATCCCTGTAATAAATGTAATATTTTCGTAATATTTAGGAGGGAGTACAGATGTGGAAAAAAGGAATGGCAATTTTTCTTCTCGCAGCTATGTGGTTGTGCCAGACTGGATTTGCAGGTCTGGGAAGTGAAGGAGAAGACACCTTAAATGCGTTGATGGATCAACTGACGGCAGAGGACGTGGAGGAGATCTTAGCAGAAGAAGTCTGGGATGGAAAAGTGATGGCAAAGGTGGATGATTCTGTCAGTGTCCGTACAGAGCCGGGGACAGATGCAGCCGTGATCGGCAAGATGTTTAAAGGCGATGCCGGTGAGATTGTAAAGCAGACAGAAGGCTGGACGATGATTCGTTCCGGGAATGTAACCGGATGGGTCAGCAACGACTATCTGGCTTTTGGAATGGAAGCAGAGGAGCGGGCAGCCAAAGATACCGATAAGATTGCAACCGTGACAGCGCAGACGCTAAGAGTAAGAGCGGAAGCGAATATGGATGCAAAAGTGATCGATCTGATTGGAAAGGGAGAGACTATTGAGGTTGGTGAGGCACAGGACGGCTGGCTGGAGATTATCTACTCTGACGGAGAGATCAATTATATTTCTGAGGAATTTGTGGAAGTCTCTTACGAGTATGGTGAGGCAAAGACCATGGACGAGATAAAAGCAGAGGAGGCAGCCAGAAAGGCGGCTGAGGAGAAGGAGCGCAGGACTTCCAATCTGGGAGCGATTGAGGCATCGAATGATGAACTGCTTCTTCTGGCATCACTGATTCAGGCAGAGGCGGCTAATCAGCCATATGAAGGACAGGTGGCTGTAGGAGCAGTGGTGATGAACCGTGTCAGAAGCGGAGCATATCCTAACTCCATCCAGGCAGTGATCTCAGCACCTGGACAGTTTACACCGGCGGCGACCGGTAAAGTTGCAGCGATTATGGCATCTGGCCCAAGGTCTGTCTGCGTACAGGCAGCGCAGGCGGCGCTCAATGGAGAGACGACGGTGGGGACCTTGACCCACTTCCGCCGCAATAACGGCACCATCAGTGGGATTGTGATTGGGAATCATGTGTTTTATTGATGGAGGCGACGGGATTGCCGCGCGATGCGGCTTCCGGGGTTGACAAATGTCTGCATAGAATGTATCGGACAGCCAGGCGATTTTGTGCGCCACATTCGGACACGAGTGTCCGCCTGTGACGTACAAAATCGCCTGGCTGTCCGATACACTCTATGCAGACATTTGTCCAACCCAAGCGTCCATTTTGCATCACCCCGGCCCCCGCTTCTGCGACTTCCCCGTCGCTAACCCCAAAAATTTTAAATAAATCCCCCTTCCCTCACAAAATTCTGGTTTTTTGGATGGTTGTGGTGTATAATGGGAACAACTATAAGGAAAGGGGTTGAAGATCATGTTGATGGACCCAGCAATTCTCTGGCTTGGACTGGTGATTGTTCTGCTGGCGGTTGAGATTGCGACGGTGAATTTGACGACGATCTGGTTCGCGGGCGGAGCAATCGTGGCATTTATATCTACATTTTATGGCGCGAATGCTGCAGCACAGAGGATGTTGTTTGTGGGGATTTCTCTGCTGCTTTTAGTGGTGACGCGTCCGATTGTGGTGAGATATGTAAAAGGCGCAAAACCTAAGACCAATGCGGACAGTTTGATCGGTCGGATGGCAATCGTGACAAAAGAGATCGATAACCTGAACCAGAGTGGAGAGGTGATGATCGCGGATATTAGCTGGACTGCTAGAAGTAGGGAAGATAACTGTAAGATAGCGGCGGGAAGTAAGGTGAAGATCTGTGCGATCGAAGGTGTGAAACTTATAGTAGAGGAGATAAAGGAGGAAGGATAAATGCCTGTATTAGTAGCTGTATTAGTATTAGTGATTTTGATTATTTTAGCATCCTGTATTAAGATTGTGCCGCAGGCTACGGCTCTCGTTATGGAGCGTCTGGGTGCGTATAATGGTACATGGGGTGTGGGGATTCATTTTAAAGCGCCGTTTATTGACCGTGTGGCGCGTAAGGTGACTTTGAAGGAGCAGGTGGTGGATTTTGCACCACAGCCGGTGATTACCAAAGATAATGTTACCATGCGGATTGATACGGTGGTATTTTTCCAGATTACGGATCCGAAGCTGTTTGCCTATGGGGTGGAGAATCCGATTATGGCGATCGAGAATCTGACGGCTACGACGCTTCGTAATATCATCGGTGATCTGGAACTGGATCAGACATTGACCTCCCGTGAGACGATCAATACGAAGATGCGGGCTTCGCTGGATGTGGCGACAGATCCGTGGGGGATTAAGGTAAATCGTGTGGAGTTGAAGAATATTATACCTCCGGCAGCGATTCAGGATGCGATGGAGAAGCAGATGAAGGCAGAGCGTGAGCGCCGGGAAGCAATCCTGAAGGCAGAAGGTGAGAAGAAGTCCACGATTCTGGTGGCGGAAGGCCATAAGGAGTCTGCGATTCTGGATGCAGAGGCTGAGAAGCAGGCGGCGATCTTGAGAGCAGAAGCTGAGAAAGAGAAGATGATTAAGGAGGCGGAAGGCCAGGCGGCGGCGATTCTGAAGGTGCAGCAGGCGAATGCGATGGGTCTTCGCTATCTGAAAGAAGTGGGCGTGGATGAGTCGGTGATCCGGCTGAAGAGCCTGGAGGCATTTCAGAAGGTGGCGGATGGACAGGCGACGAAGATTATTATTCCGTCGGATATTCAGAAGCTGGCGGGCGTGGTGACGTCGGCGGTGGAGCTTTCTAAAGAGTAGAGAGAGGACGGACCCGCGAATATGCGCACCTCTGGGGCCTTGGTAAAATGGGACTTCGGGTCTCGATGAATGTCTGCATGGAATGTATCGGACAGTCTGTGAAGTTTGTATGCTCCAATTGGACACGTAAAGTGTCCGCCTGGCTCATACAAACTTTACAGACTGTCCGCTCCAATCCACACAGCACTATTCATGCGAGACCCAAAGCCCCATTTTGCGGCCCCAGAGGTACGCATATTCGCGGGTTCTGGGCAGTGATAGGCGGAGGAGTTTCCGGACTTGGATGATAAGTTGGAATGTTAAATTTGGTTTATAATATGAGAGAGGAAGAGATTGAGATGGATTTAAAGGGGAGAGATTTTTTAAAGTTGTTGGATTTTACGCCGGAGGAGATGGAGTATCTGCTGGATCTGGCGGCGGAGCTTAAGAGGAAGAAAAGGGAAGGGGTCCTGGTGGATACGCTTCGGGGGAAGAATGTGGCGTTGATTTTTGAGAAGACGAGTACGAGGACGAGGTGTTCTTTTGAGGTGGCGGCTCATGATCTGGGGATGGGGACGACGTATCTGGAGCCTACGGGGTCTCAGATTGGGAAGAAGGAGAGTATTGCGGATACGGCGAGAGTGTTGGGCCGGATGTATGAGGGGATTGAGTATCGGGGATTTGGACAGGAGATTGTGGAGGAGCTGGCAAAACATGCAGAGGTGCCGGTGTGGAATGGGTTGACGAATGAATTTCATCCGACACAGATCCTGGCAGACCTTTTGACGATTCGGGAACATTTTGGGACGCTGAAAGTGAAGGTGGTCTATATGGGGGATGCCCGTTATAATATGGGAAATTCCTGGATGGTGGGCTGTGCAAAGATGGGGATGGATTTTACGGCTTGTGCACCGAAGAAATATTGGCCTTCTGAGGAGTTGGTGAAGACTTGCGAGGAGATTGCCAAGGAGACGGGCGCGGTGATTCGGCTGGAAGAGGATGTTGAGAAGGCGACAAAGGGTGCAGATGTGATCTATACGGATGTATGGGTGTCTATGGGCGAGCCGGATGAGGTATGGGCAGAGCGGATCAAGGATCTGTTTCCTTATCAGGTGAATCAAAAGGTGATGGAGAATGCAGGGCCGCAGGCGGTCTTTATGCATTGTCTGCCGGCATTTCATGATCTGCATACTAAGATTGGAAAAGAGATCAGTGAAAAATTTGGCATCGACGCGATGGAAGTGACCGATGAGGTGTTTGAGTCTGCACAGTCAGTGGTGTTTGATGAGGCGGAGAACCGGATGCATACGATTAAGGCTGTGATGGCGGCAACGCTTGGAGCATAGATAAATCATACATAGTAAAAGGATGGGTGGTTATGAAGATTTGGCTGAAGAGATATCAGGTGGTGTCGGTCTGTCTGAGCCTTGTCATTGTGACGCTGGCATTTGTGATTGGTTCTGATGGGGCGCATAGGGGACTCTTTACCGTGACCACTTTTTTTCTGGGAGCAGTGCTGTATTTGTTAGGTAGTGTGCGGGAATGGGTTAGAAACCGGATGGCTGTTTGTGCGCTGGAAGGGCTGTTATCTGTCTGTATGCTTGTGGGAGCTGTCATGTCTTTGATTCAGTTGGTGCATTAGGCGACGGAGGATTTATGAAGGCAGAGTTATTGAAAAGATTGAGAGAAGCGAATGACTATGTCTCCGGGCAGCAGCTATGTGAGCATCTTGGGGTGTCCAGGACGGCAGTGTGGAAGATGATTCATCAGCTAAAAGGGGAAGGGTATGAGATCGAGGCGGTGAAGAACCGGGGATACCGGATTCGGGAGATTCCGGATGTGATGACAGCAGAGGAGATCACAAGCCGTCTGAAGACAACATGGATGGGACGGCCCTGCCTGTATCTGGAACGTGTGGATTCTACCAATAATTATGCGAAAAAGATTGCGGAAGAAGAAGCTTCGGAAGGGACATTGATTATTGCGAAAGAGCAGACGGCAGGCCGCGGCCGCAGGGGCAGGAGCTGGACGACGCCGGAGGATGTGAATATTATGATGACGCTTCTGCTTCGGCCCAAGATCCGACCGGAACATGCTTCGAGGCTGACACTTTTGATGGCGATGGCGGTCGTGAGAGGAATCCGGAAAGTGACAGGGCTGGAAGCGTACATCAAATGGCCGAATGATGTGGTCGTAAATGGCCGGAAAGTCTGCGGAATCCTGACAGAGATGAATACGGAGATTGACTATATCAACTATGTGGTCATCGGAGCAGGGATCAATGTGAATCAGCAGGAGTTTCCTAAGGAGATTCAGGATACGGCCGGCTCTCTCTGTCTGGTGCTGGGGCGGAGAATTTCCAGGGCAGAGCTTACCGCAGCGGTTATGGAGGCGCTGGAGGGATTGTACGAGGTGTTTTTAAGAACCCAGGATCTTTCAGAACTGTATCAGGAATACAATACCATGTGCATCAACTGCGGTCATCAGGTTCGCGTACAGGAACCAGAAAACGAATATATCGGAACAGCAGAAGGAATCAATGAATATGGAGAGCTGATCATCACCCGCGAAGACGGAGTGCAGACCCTGATCTACGCAGGCGAAGTCTCTGTACGAGGATTGTATGGATATGTGTGAGAAAAAGATAAAGAAAGAGAGAGTTGTGCTCTGTGCAGCCAGTGCTTATGAGCAGAAATATTATCTGAATGATGATTTTCAAAATCTGCCTTCTCAGATTCAGGATGAACTGAAGATCATGTGTGTGCTTTTTACCGAGGATGTGGGAGGCATACTGACATTGGTATTTGATGAGACAGGCGATCTGCTCTTAGAGGTGTCTTCGGACGAGCAGGATCTGCTCTATGATGAGATTGGAAGCGGGCTGAAGATTCGACAGATACAAAGAGAAAAAGAAGAACTTTTAAGGGCATTGGAATATTATTATAAAGTATTCTTTTTGGGAGAGGATGTATATGGTACAGACACTTAAGATCGGTAATGTGATATTGCCCAATCATATCATCCTTGCACCGATGGCAGGCGTGACGGACCTGCCATTTCGTCTGCTGTGCAAAGAGCAGGGAGCGGGACTTCTGTGTATGGAGATGGTGAGTGCAAAGGCGATTTATTTCCGCAATAAAAATACGGAGAGTCTGCTGACCATCGATGAACGGGAGCGCCCGGTGTCTCTGCAGCTATTCGGTTCGGATGCCGACATCATCAGCGAGATGGCAAAAAAGATAGAAGAACGTCCGTTTGATATCCTGGATATCAACATGGGATGCCCGGTGCCTAAAGTGACCAACAATCAGGAAGGTTCTGCACTGATGAAAAATCCTAAGCTGGTGGAAGAGATTGTATCAAAGACTGCCAAAGCCATACACAAACCTGTGACTGTGAAGATCCGCAAAGGTTTTGACAAAGATCATATCAATGCCGTTGAGATTGCCCGGATTGCAGAGGCAAGCGGTGCAGCGGCGATAGCAGTGCATGGAAGAACCAGAGAACAGTATTACAGTGGGGAGGCAGATTGGGAGATCATCCGTCAGGTAAAAGAAGCTGTCCGCATCCCTGTGATCGGCAATGGGGATGTAACCTCTGTCGAAGCAGCAGAAGCGATGTTACAGAAAACGGGCTGTGATGGGATTATGATTGGCAGAGGTGCACAGGGCAACCCCTGGATCTTTCGCCACATTTTGCACTGGATGGAAACGGGAGAGAAGATAGAAAAGCCATCTCTGGAAGAAGTAAAAGAGATGATTCTTCGCCATGCAAGGCTATTGGTCGAGTATAAAGGGGAGTATACCGGGATTCGCGAGATGCGCAAGCATACCGCATGGTATACCGCTGGTTATCCTCATTCGTCAAAACTTCGGGCAAATGTCAATGAGATAAAAAGTCTGACGGAATTAGAGGATTTAATTCAGAAACTATAACATATAATAAATAAAAAAGAAGGATGGAGACATCCTATGATGGGATTTTTCCGAAAGCTTTGGCAATCTTTTAAAAGAGAAGAACAAACAGAGACGCTGCAAAATGAAGTTCCTCAAAAGAGTTTCTTCTTATATATAGCAGAGATTACCAAAGTGCTGACTTATTTTAGAAGAGAGAAAGGGATCTCTAAGAAAGATCTGGAACTGGTCTTAATTGATAATGAAGATCAACCCGCTTATCAGGTGGTGGAGATTGTGGAATCCCTGATCAAAGACCTGAACTTTTTATATCTTGTCACCAGGCGTCCCAATTATTTTGAGGAGATGATCGATGAAGCACTGGAAGAATATGGACTTTTGGTGGTGGTATTGGCAGAACTTATGGAACCCATACCGGGAAATTTGGTATTGGACACGAGAGACTGGGAAAATCACCTTGACATTATAAGCCCTATAAGTTATAATACGGTGATTAATGAGACACCAGCATAGCTGGTGTCTCATTAATAAAAGATGGTAAGAATTGATTGGAAGGTGTAGAGGATGGCGGAGAAAAAAAACATTCTGACTTATGAAGGTCTGAAAAAACTAGAAGATGAGCTTCAGGATCTGAAAGTGGTTCAGAGAAGGGAAATCGCACAGAAGATCAAAGAAGCAAGAGAGCAAGGGGATTTGTCTGAGAATGCAGAGTATGATGCTGCCAAAGACGAGCAGCGGGATATCGAGGCAAGGATTGAACAGATTGAGAAGATTTTAAAAAATGCAGAAGTTGTTCTGGATGAGGAGATCGATCTGAATAAGATCAGCATCGGCTGTGTCGTACGAGTGTTGGATATAGAATATAACGAAGAAGAGGAATACAAACTGGTTGGTTCTTCGGAGGCAAGCAGCCTTCAGAATAAGATCTCTAATGAGTCACCTATCGGACGTGCATTAATCGGTGCACAAGTGGGAGACATTGTAGATGTCGAAGCACCAGCCGGAGTTGTACAATATAAAGTGCTCAGTATACAAAGAGCCGGCTAAGGAGTGGAGAAAGTGGCAGAGAAGAAAAATGTGCAGGAACAAGATCTGAATCAGTTGCTGAAGGTGCGCCGGGAGAAGCTTTCAGAGTTTCAGGCAGCGGGAAAAGACCCGTTTCAGATTACCAAATATGATGTGACCCATCACAGCAGTGAGATCAAGGAAAATTATGATGCCATGGAGGGACAAGTGGTTCGCGTGGCAGGCCGTGTGATGCAGAAGCGTGTGATGGGCAAGGCGTCTTTTTGCAATGTACAGGATCTCAAGGGAAATATTCAGTCTTATGTGGCCAGAGATGACATCGGCGAGGAATCCTACAAAGATTTTAAGAAATATGATATTGGCGATATTGTAGGTATCGAGGGAAGAGTCTTTAAGACCAAGACCGGGGAGATCTCCATCCATGCTTCTCATGTGGTCCTTCTCTCGAAGAGTCTTCAGATCCTTCCTGAGAAATATCATGGTCTGACCAATACAGATCTTAGATATCGTCAGAGATACACAGATCTGATTATGAATGAAGAGGTAAAAGACACCTTTGTAAAGCGTTCTAAGATCATCAGCGCCATCCGCCACTATCTGGATGGACAAGGCTTTATGGAAGTAGAGACGCCTATGCTGGTCTCCAACGCGGGTGGTGCTGCCGCACGTCCTTTTGAGACCCACTATAACGCGCTGGATGAAGATGTAAAGCTTCGTATCTCTTTGGAGCTGTATCTAAAGCGCCTGATTGTCGGCGGAATGGAGCGGGTATATGAGATTGGCAGAGTGTTCCGCAATGAAGGCGTAGATACCCGCCATAACCCGGAATTTACCCTGATGGAGTTATACCAGGCATATACAGATTATTATGGTATGATGGACCTGACGGAAAATATGTTCCGCTATGTGGCACAGGAAGTATTAGGCACCACACAGGTTCCTTACGGCGATCAGATGATTGATCTTGGAAAACCCTTTGAACGCCTGACCATGATCGATGCTGTAAAAAAATATACAGGTGTGGATTTTGATCAGGTGCCAGACACCGAGGCAGCGAAAAAGCTGGCGGATGAACATCACGTGGAATACGAGAGTCGTCATACCAAAGGAGATATCTTAAGTCTGTTCTTTGAAGAGTTCTGCGAAGAAAATCTGGTGCAGCCTACCTTTATCATGGATCATCCTGTCGAGATCTCTCCACTGACGAAGAAAAAGCCAGATAAACCAGACTATGTGGAGCGGTTCGAGTTATTTATCACAGGAAGAGAGATGGCAAATGCCTACTCTGAGTTAAATGATCCCATCGATCAGAGAGCGCGCTTCAAAGCTCAAGAAGCTGCATTTGCAGCAGGAGATGAAGAGGCAAATCATACGGACGAGGACTTTTTAAACGCCTTAGAGATTGGCATGCCACCCACCGGCGGCATCGGCTACGGCATCGATCGGCTTGTGATGCTTTTAACAAACTCACCAGCGATTAGGGATGTGTTGTTGTTTCCGACGATGAAAAGCCTTGAGAAGTAAAAACGGCTGAAAAGCCTGAAAATAAAGGAAAGTTAGATGCTATCCTGCTGCCAAGGCGACGGTTTTATCTCAAATTTATCTCAATTCAACAGAGTTTCAAAAATGAAAGCCCTTGCTACTGTAAAAAGTAGGGAGGGCTTTTGTAGTAGCGTCAAATGTCTTAATTGGTATTCTGTTAAATAAAGCCATTATTTTTTTCAGTTTGCTTTTCACTGTTGGTTAAATATCCCCGTATAGAATCATTATATAGTTCCTTGAATCGTTCATTGTTTTCAATTCTCCTGCCAATTATTTCAAGTGAGTATTTATCTTTTAATTCCTTTAGCAAAAGTGTGATTTTATCTCTACATATAGCTTGGACTATCTCATCAGAAGGGTATATCTTAAGTGTGCCATTTTGGGTTATGTCGATTGCAGCAGAACCAGCGTCTATATACTGTCCAATACAATTTAATAAAGTGTCCGTTTCATCTCCAAATTTCCTATAATCGGGAGTTTTTTTCATTTTATTATAAAAATCTTCTAAGATGATGTTTAAGGCGATTATATCATAACGGCTTACTTGAACACTATCCCAAATGGAATCAATAGGAAAATGAAGTAATTGTAAACCGTTAATTGAGTATTCTGAAAGCCCAGTTTTATCATGTATAAATTGGGTGTCTTTATTTGTGCAATTATTCATGCCAAATAAATAATCAGAACTGCATTTTAAAACAGTGCAAATTTTTATGATTGTTTTTAAATCGGGTTCACAATATCCACTTTCCCAATTTTTAACTGTGCGGCTTTTAGATTCATTTGCAGTGCTTACGTCTGGATATATCAAATCGTAAAATTCTGGTCTTGAAATTCTTAATCTATTTTTTCGTAAATCTTGCATTCGCCCCCCAAAAGTATTTAATGGAAATATCTTTTCTTTTTTAGACACTTTTTTACTCCTTTTTAGATGCTTTTTAGATATGTTATTTCTGTTTAATCTAGTATAACATATAGGCATAAAGAAACACAATAACAAACAATAAAGGAAAGGTGATTTTTATGAGAAGTAGGTTGGTTAAGTCGGAATTGGGAATTGATGCAAGAACTGGAAGGATTGAACAGGCTTGCGCACGCTATGGTGTCGGACGTAATACCATGCGTCAGATCGCAGAGCAAGCCGGGGCAGTTGTGAGGATTGGGCGGAATTACTTAATCAACTTTCAGAAGGTAGACGCTTATATGGATTCATTGTCGGGGGAGTAAATGAGTGAGGTTTTTAGGAAAGTGAAAGAAAGCTTGACTATGCAACAGATCGCACGCCATCTTGGATTTGAGCCGAACAGGGCGGGGTTTATCAGGAGTCCATTTCAGGACGAGAGGACGGCTTCCTGCAAGCTGTATGAGCGCAGTTTTTATGATTTCAGCGCCAACACAGGCGGGGACCTGATAAGGTTTACTGCTGCTGTGCTTGGTCTCAATAACTGGCAGGCGGCGTGTTATCTGGTGGATGCCTTCTCTCTTCCCTATTCGGTATCAGGTTCCAAAGATAACCAGGAGCAGATAAAAAGGCGGGAGCAGGAGAGGAAACGGCAGCAGGAGAAAGAGCAGAGGTTCAGGGATGCATGGCTTCAGGAGGTGGACAGGCTGAAAAAGTGGGAAGAGATATTTACACGGGCGATAGAAAAGCAGGTGTTTCTGCCCATGTCCGATCTGTGGGCTTATGCGGTGATGGAACTGCAAAAGATATCATACAGGCTTGATGTGCTGTGCCTGACTGGCAGCAGGCGCGATCAGGAGGAGCTATTAAAAGAAACGGGGTGGAGTCTTTGAAGGAGCGCGTGTCGGGCGATCTGATGGAGAAAGCGCAGGAAAAGAAGCCGCTTCTTATTTCCCTGACAGATGTAGAGGAAAAAGAGGCGGAATGGCTTGTGGAGCAGTATATGCCAAAGGGACAGATCAATATCCTTGCCGGGGATGGCGGTTCGGGAAAAACAACATCATGGTGCGGACTGGCGGCGGCGATAAGCAACGGAACAATGGCATTTTTTGATGTGGCGGTAGCAAATGAAAATCCTTTTGTACCGAAAGAGCCGCAAAAAGTAATGTTTTTCAGTTCGGAGGATTCTCTGGAATACACGCTGAAAGCAAGACTGCGGAAAGCCGGGGCGAATCTGGACAATATTTTTTCTGTCAGCTTAAGAGACGAACGGTTTTCAAAAATCAAATTTAACAGTTCGCTGTTAAAAGACTTGGTAAAAGAAGTGAAACCGGCTCTTGTGATATTTGACCCGCTTCAGGCGTTCATACCATCCGACATTCAGATGGGACAGCGCAACGCTATGCGTAACTGCCTAAATCCATTGATCGGCTTGGGGGAGGAATACGGAACAACTTTTTTGATTGTCGTACATACCAACAAGCGGCAGGGGGTATATGGCAGGAACCGAATCGCGGACAGTGCGGACGTGTGGGATATTGCCAGAAGCGTTCTCATCACCGGAGCGGCAAAGGATAATATGAGGTATCTGTCACACGAAAAGAGTAATTATGGAGAACCGGGGCGGACTGTCCTGTACACAATAGAGGATGGTGTTGCTGTTTTCAAAGATTGCTGCGATAAGCACGATGCGGATTTTGTGAAAGCGCGGGACCTGTCAGCATATCAAGCTCCACAAAGACAAAATGCAGAAGCCTTTATTATGGATTTTCTCAAGAATGGAAAAAAACCAACTGCTGAACTGGACGAGGCTGCAAAGGCAGCAGGGATTTCCACTTCAACATTGCGGAGAGCGAAAGCACAAATGCGGGATAATAAATTACTTGGGTTAAAATCTGAAGGTTATGGGAAAAACAAGACATTTTACAGTTATTTATTGGCACCATCTTCTTAAAGGGTGATTTTAAATGGTCAAGTAAAGAGAAAACCAGCTAAAATCAATGGTTCTATTTACTTGACCACCTTGGACAAGTAAGCGAGAAAACAGGCCCTTTACTTGCTCACATGGACAAGTAAAGAAAAACCGCATAAAATAGGGCCTTTCTCTTTTACTTGCTCACTTGTTCAGTCCTCCTATGAAAATGAACAAGCAAAGGATTCAGGACTTATCAGGTTTACACTCTGAATGTACCAAAAACAGACCAGAGGGAGGCGATGTAAATGGCGACAGGATACCGGCAGCAGATGCCGACAGAAATTGCAGAGGAAAGGGGAGACGGTAGCAGATGAAAGAGTTCAAATATACATTGGAACAGATCAAAAAGATGCTTAAAGAGATGATCATATTGGTGGATTCCAGAGAACAAAAGAACGGGCATATTCTTGATTACTTTCAGCGGCAGGGAATAGCATATGAGGTTCAAAAGTTGGATTATGGAGATTATTCCTGTAAAATTCCCGCAGTGGCAGCAGGCAGGGACATTTATTTTCATAACTCCGTGATAATCGAACGGAAAAATTCGCTTGAAGAATTATCAGGAAGCCTTGCGCAGCATCGTGATCGGTTCGAGATGGAATTTCTGAAAGCCAGGAATGCGGGAGCGAAAATTTATTTGATGGTTGAGGACCCACGAGGGTATACGGCGATCTGTAACCATACATACAGGACGCAGTTTAATCCTGTATCGTATGTGGCCAGTTTGAAAACTTTTGAAAGTCGGTATGATATGAACTTACAATTTATTACGCCTGAACTTTCAGGACATTTCATAGTGAGTACATTTCACTATTTCGCGCGCGAGTCGTTGCGGTAGGGGGATTAAAAATGAATCAAAAAAAGACTATAAAACAAACAATATTTTTTGCAGAAGATTTGCGGTGGCTTGAAGGCTGGGAGGTGCGGAAGATTAACACATCAGAGCGCAGGCCCGGAATTATCTTACAGAATCCTGATACGGGAGAGAAAAGAAAATTAGAATTTCAGCCAGGTGTCTTTGATGGCGGGAAGATTCTGGTAATTAAAGGGAAAAGGCAACTTTGACAAATTATTAACATCAATAAAAAAGGAGTGATTTATTTATGGGAAAGCATCAATTTCCACAACAGCAAATTGACGATCTTGAACCTGATTTTGTTTCTGATGTAGTTGAAAGTTTGCGGGAGTTAAACGACATGGGCAAGCCGGTGACTGATGAAGAAATGGAAAAAAGAATTGATGAATATTTTCAGTTTTGCCAACGGACCGGCAATCGTCCTGGCATTGAAAGCCTGTGTTTTTCGCTTCATATCAGCCGAACTACTTTATTCAACTGGAACGCTGGGCTGGGATGTACTGAACATAGAAAAGAGCTGATAAACCGTGCTAAATCGTTTGTGGCGTGCTTCATGGAGCAGGCTATGACAAGAGGGAAAATAAGCCCTCCAAGTGGAATTTTCCTAATGAAAAACTGGCTGAATTATAAAGATACAGTTTCTTTTGAAAATGTAGTGGATATGAATGGTTCTGCAGGCCAACAGCAATTTAACCGAGAGGAAATCCGTGCCAGATTCCAGGCACAGGAAGAGTTCCGGGAGAAGCCACAGCTTCCGGAGGGGCTGGACTAAGTAAAGCGTATGCTAAAAAATAATAAGGGACCACCGCAAATATTTTAGAACATATTTTAACAAATAGTTTGATTTTTAGAAAGCGAGGAATAAAGAATGAATAATTACGATGCAATACAGATAACAGAATCCAACCGTCGCCGTAACAATGTTAGGGCATGTATGGTAGTCGAGATTGATAGAGAACGTGGTCTGTTGTGTAGGTTGCCATGGGGAACGGATGAAATTTGGATGAAGCCGCGAGATTTCGAGGTCGTACCATATAAAACAGGGGATTGGGTTGATTTAGCTCTCGAAACCATCAGTACCCATAATCATATAAGCGTCCGATCGGCGCAATATATCGGAGTGACTCCATCAGCTTTTATTCCCAAGATCAATTAACCAGATAAGGCGTACAAGGCGGCTGTGAGCGCAATGCAGCCGCCGGACACCTTTGCACGATTTTTTTTATTGTGACGGGTTTTTAAGACAGGAATAATTATTAAAACAAGCATAGAGAGGGGAAAGAGGTAATGACATTTCAAGCAGCATTAGACAATCTGGTGAGCAAATATGAAATATACGGTTTTGATCGAAAGTTTTTATCAGATCAATTAAAAAATGGGGTATTGAATGAGGGTTTTTCTGTAAACGTCGCCTACAATGGTCTGCGGATGGTTCTGGCGGAGCAGACAGGCGAACATGAACTGTTTTCTGTAGAGGACGTAATGGAGATTACAGGTGAGAGCAGAGAAACGATTATGGAGAGAATAGAGCAGTGCAGGCAGGAACTGACGGCAGCAGGAGAGAATGCAGACGATTATTTTATGCAAATGGAGCCTGCGGAAAAGACAACACTTTTCTTTCCGGGTGGTGCATCTGACTTTAAGTCTTAACAGAAAAAGTATTATGGTCAGTAACGGGATGACCGTGCAGGGGTCTGCCGATCATATGAGGACGGTCCGGGTTACCTCCGAAAATTACCGCAAAATAACAAAAAGCCCCTTCTTCAAATTCTGCCGAAAAATCAAAAAGGGGCTTCTTTTTTCGCTAAGTATCTCTCTGCCGGATGGTTTTTATTACCTGATAAGACAAGGCTGTACTGACTGCCCCTTATCAGGTTCCTGGTCAGAGGCCTGCTGCCGGGAGTGTCTCTCTAATGCGCTGTGTGGCTCGTAGGCGGGCTTTGACGCTTTGCACGATAAACTGGATAAAATGGGAAATGGGCTTTAAAAGTGTGTCAAAAAACAGGATTGAAGAAAAAGCGGCTGTATGGTAGAATGTGAGACAGGAAAACCAGAGAGCCGGGCGGCTTACCCTCTTTTACTTCGGAGGGGCTAACCCTCCAGACGAAAGAAAGGAGGGAACGCCAATGACGATTACATATTCTGACTTAGTTCAGACTGGAATTTTCATTGTTGCCCTTGTTGGTCTGTGCTATACGATCTTCAAGGGCCGAAAATAGCCGCCACTACTGCCAATAGTGACGGCTGACCTCACAAGAGGTTAGATTGCTTACTTTTGAGGGTAGCCGTGCGTCTCTGGCTTTCCTTTTCTCAATCTTACCATATCCCACGGCAGGACGCAAGGGGCGAACTGCTGTTCATTTCCCTAAACTTATAACCAAATAAAGCGGATCAGCGGCTATACCCTGTAAGAGAGCCGGGGGGCATGCTATCAGGATTTTTCCATAGTTTCCCTCAAAAGTGGGGAGATAAAAACGTACCCGCCTGACAAGGGTATCCTCATCTGGGAAATTATTCCTTATCAGGTTCAGAGCCGGGAGCCTGCTGCCTGTTGTCCGGGATATACTCCATCAGATCGCCGGGCTGACAGTTGAGAAGGGCACAAAGCTTTTCGAGAGTTTCCGTTCCGAGATTTCCTTTGCCATTTTTAAGATTGTAATATGTTTGTTGTCCCATGATTTTATTTTGACGTAGATAATATGTGCTTATTCCTTTTTCTTCTAACAGCTTAAATAATTTTGCATAGCAAATAGACATTTTCAAACCTTCTTTCTCCTGATGTTTTAATGGGGCGTGAATAAATAAGGCACCTTCTCCATTATAGCTTTATAATATCACAAAACATACACTTTTACAAGTGTACAATATGTACAAAAATTAGTGATTGATATGGTCAAATATTTGCACATATAGTCAATGGATTATGGTCAAGAAATAGTGTATAATAGAAGCATCTTAAGAGAAAGGAGCCACACAAAATGAAGCAGATAACGAACATCAGAAAGGCCGTGTGCGTCATGGCGAACCAGTTAAAGAAGGCTGGCTATTCCTTATCAGAGGCTTTCAGAAAAGCATGGCGGAGAGTAAAACTCTCAATGACCATCCGGGCAGCAGGCACAAGCTTTGAGAACCGGCAGGAGCGGTTAAGCTTCCTGAGACAGTTCAGCCCGGAGGATTTAAGCGTAACTTTAGAGAGGGAACCTGATAACAGGTACGACCAGAACGCGATCCGCATTGTGGTACATATTCGCAGTATCCGCCGCCGGACGGTGATCGGGTACATCCCGAAAGGGCTTGCGAGGGAGCTGGCAAAGGTGATCGACATGGGAATCAAAGTAAAAGCCTCTCTCATGCAGATCATTGGCGGATACAGCTACAAAG
>CAJUGG010000066.1 GCA_910585995.1 uncultured Lachnospiraceae bacterium | reverse complement strand
TAATATCACGGGCGAGCTTTCCATAATCTCTTACTTGAGCCATATCATGCTCCTCCTTTATTATAATATTTTTTTATAAAAAAACCCGAACGCATTCCCTGATAACGGCATGACAAAATATGCCATTATCAGAAAACACATTCGGGTTTTGCCTGCCATACAGTAACAAGCCCTGCTTGTGCAATATCTGTTTTTCTATTATTTTGTTGTCACACGGACGATATGTACTGTCAGAAATGTCAGTTCTTCTGCGCTCAGCGAACAACGATACTGCTTATTGAGATAACTTTTAATCTTTTCCGCACAGCGAAACTGCTTCGGATACTTGAGACGCATCATCTCATACATCTCGTCTGGTTCGCCATTCATAAGCTTACCATCCAGCGCGCGCTGTGCAAAGAACAGCAGATGGGTTGTAAACCGCTGATAATTCAATGATTGTTCATCAAATTCTACATGAAAGGCATAACGCACAATATTGAGGGAATTTTGGATAATCTCCGTCATCTGCTGCGTGTAATTCATATTGCAGTCATATTCCGCATTGACAATGTGAAGTGCAATAGAGCCAGCCTCATCTCTGGGAAAGACAATCTGCATGGATTCTTCCATCAGGCGAAGCGCATACAGGCCTATGGCAAATTCCGCCGGATACAGCTTGCTCGTCTCCCATTGCAGCGCATTGCAAAAAGTAATCCCCTGTTTCATCCGCTCGATTGCAAAACTAATGTGGTCTGTCAGCGTAATATATACATTTTTATTTAACCTCTTTTTAAGCGTCTCCCGCGCATAGTCAATAATCTGCGCCGAGAGTTCAATCACTTCCACATCTACTTCCAGAAACAGTTGCTTCAGCTTCTCGGTCGAGGCATCAGTATCCATCCGAAAGATCTTCTCAATCTTTTTCCGATCCACTGTCTCTCCTGGCTTTGCCTGCCATCCAAGACCTCTTCCCACCAAAAGAACTTCCCGATTCCGTTCATCTAAAGAACTCACGATATTATTATTGAGTACCTTATGAACGACCATAGCACTTCTCCCCTTTTACCTTATCTAGGCATAAAAAATACCAAACATAGAGTATACACCCTCCTAACATCTAGCATACTCAACGTTTGGTTTTGCCTGATTGAACAGTAACAAGCCCTACGATATCATCTCTCATTTTCCTGTATTGTATCTTAACAAATCAACGATATCTTGTCAAGAACAATTTTAAATTTTCGTGAAATCATATAAAATCTACATAAAAACAATGCTATTTTTATGAAAAGACTACAATCTCTTTCCATAGCTACCTAAAAGGAAAATCTTGCACAGCTTTCAATGATGGCGTAGATGTTTATTTGACAGAAGATGACCATGTAAATTTTGTCACCAAGCACAGCCAAAAATGACAAAGGGTATAAAAAAACCTTGTATGAGACATCCGGGGTAAAAGAATACTGGAGCGTTGATATGAGAAATATATATTAGATGAAGTATACGCACTTTATCCACCTCTAGAAGAGAGATTTTGCAACCTTTTTTAAGCAAAAAGAAAATACAGGTCCCTGCTTCTCCTGCTACCAAACATAAAATACTTCAGGGGCTAAACGCGTTCTTTACCACCTCAAAGTCCATATTATTTGGCTTTACTTATCATAGCCATCACTGGACTTTCTCAATCAGAAGCTTGTGGGTTTAAATGGAATCTTTGGAACGAAACTTATTTTATCCTAGATCAAGCCGTAGATGCATACGGAAATGTCACTGACATGAAAACATCATTCCGTAAACGGCGTGCAGAACTAATGCCATTTGCTATCGAGAAGCTCAAAGAGCACCATAAACGTCAGCAGTTGATCTCCTAGTCTATCACCGGAGCTGTTTCCCGGTCGGAGTATGTGCTTACTGATGATATGAATGGTCCATTAAAGGCAGATGCTATTTCCAAAAATTTTAAAAAGCTATGCCGTCGTCTCAATGCAAAAGGAGCAAACCTGCCTGATATCCCGCTTAAAAATCTTCGGCATCCATTTGCATCATTGATGATTTATGATGACGTCAATATTCGTATTGTGGCAGATGCCCTTGGACATTCCCGAACCAGTACCACACAAAATTATTATCAAGGAATGGCCAAAAAATCCATGCATAGAAGTGAGATTATAAAGATTGGAGAAAAACTGTTTTCACAAGAAAATCACATTTCGTTAGAAAATCCGTTAGAAAGGGTCAAATAATCCACCAGAAAAGGGGCTTCCGATATCCTCGGAAACCCCTTTACTTAGCGGCCTTTTGCCTGAAGCACGAGACGGGATTCGAACCCGCGACCCTCGCCTTGGCAAGGCGATACTCCACCACTGAGCCACTCGTGCAAACTATCTGTCCTTTGACATTGTGTACCAACGACATAAAATATATTACATCAAAATCGTCCATCTGTCAACAGATAATTTTTATTTTTCTAAAATTTTTGCAGAATCAGGCTGCCCGCATAGAGGTAGTTCTGGATTGCCTTTTCCATAATGCTGTCTAATTTCTAATAATCTAAGTCAAACCACAGTTCTTCTCCTGTCACCAGCATATGCGAGAGCACAATCCCGGCTTGAAACAAATTTCTCTTCATCTGTTTTTCATAACTCATCCTTCCGGGTCTGCGGATAAACAGATGAAGCCGGTTCTCTGTCACGACAAATCGCCAGGGCTGCTGATTCAGTGCCGACGGAGCCAGTCTGGCCGCCTCTAAAAGCTTCTTGTGAACCTTTCCCAGCGTGATATTGGTCTTGGTCAGCTTCTTAAGCTCTGCCCGCTTAAACTCCGTATACGAGCGTTCCAGAGGCTCTGCCGGATATCCAAAAGCCAGGATCATCATCAATTCCATCTGGTCTTCCTCGTCATACCTAAGGCGCGCCCCGCCCTGATAGCAGCTCCCAATCCCCATGGTATGAAGCCACAGCACCAACTGCTCCATCAGACACCCCGCATTGATCCGGCAGTCCTCACAGACTTCCGAATACAATGCTGCATAATATGGCGCCTTGACCTGAAACATTCCTTTTACATTGTGATCCGATGCCTGATAGACTTTCCATTTGACATGGATATCCTGGCGAACGCCCACTGCATGTGCTCCATAGTGCAGGATTTTTTCCAGTATCTTTTCCTCTATCGGCTCTTCTTTGTATTTCCGCACCGATTTTCTCCTAAAAATTGCTTCATATTTTGTCATAACCCATCAGTTTCTCCATTTCATCCAGATATTGCACAAATACACGCAAGGCGTCTTCTACTGGTTTTTTCTGCTCCATATCCACACCTGCCACTTTTAAAAGCTCCAAAGGATATTTCGAGCTTCCTCCTCGTAAAAATCTCTTATAGTCCTCCACGGCTGCTTCCCCTTCTTCTAAGATCTTTTTGGACAAAGCAATCGCTGCGGAGAAACCCGTCGCGTACTGGTATACATAAAAAGGTGTATAAAAATGAGGGATTCTGGCCCATTCCAGCTCGATCTGCTGGTCGATGCAGATCTTGTCTCCAAAGTATTCCCGATTCAGGTGATAATAAACCTCACAGAGCTTGTCTGCTGTCAGCGTCTCTTTCTGCTCCTGCATCTGATGGGTGATCTTTTCAAATTCTGCAAACATCGTCTGGCGAAACAGTGTCGTGCGAAACTGCTCTAAGAAATAATTGATCAGATACGCCTTCTGTTTCGCATCTTTGGTGTGTTCCATCAGGTGATGAATCAAAAGTGCCTCATTACAGGTAGAGGCCACTTCCGCCACAAAGATCTTATAGCCTGCATAGATATAAGGCTGTGTGGCATCCGAATACCAGGAATGTAGTGCATGCCCCATCTCATGAGCCAGAGTAAAGACGTTGTTTAGATTCTCCTGATAATTTAAAAGCACATACGGATGCGTCCCATAGGCACCCCAGGAATACGCGCCGCTACGCTTGCCCTGGTTTTCATAAACATCAATCCACCGGGACGAAAATCCTTCCTGCAAAAGCTTCCCATATTCCTCTCCCATGGGCTTTAACCCCTCAAGCACCATCTCTTTAGCCTGTGCAAATGGAATCTTCTCTTCTACTTTCTGTACGATGGGCACATACAGATCATACATATGCAGTTCTTCCACCCCAAGCAGTCTGCGGCGAAGTTCCACATAGCGATGCAGCTGCGGCAGATATTCATGTACCGCTTCGATCAGATTCTCATACACAGCTACAGGAATGTTGCTCTTGCTAAGAGCTGCTTCCAGGTCCGAACCATACCCCCGCACTTTGGCAAAAAATGCCTCCTGCTTTACATTCGCCCGGTAAGCCGCTGCCAAGGTATTGCGGTAGGCTCCATATGTCTCATACAGCGCCTCAAATGCCGCCTTTCGGACTTTTCGCTCCTTGCTCTGCAACAGCATGATAAATCTGCCATGGGTCACTTCCACAGGCTCCCCGTCTTCTCCCTCGATCACCGGAAAACGCAGATCCGCATTGTTGAACATGGTAAAAATATCCTTCGGCCCTTCCGAGATCTCTCCCGCAGCCGCCAAAAGCGCTTCTCTCTCCCCGTCTAAGACATGTTCCTTCTGTCTTATCATATTTTCAAAATACTGACGATATACCAAAAGCTCCTGGTTTTCCTCCAAAAACTTTTCCATCGTCCCCTCAGGAAGCCCCAGAATCTCCGGCTCGATATAAGCTCCTGCCTCCGAAAGCTGCACCAAAAGTCCCTGTGCCCGATTAGAAAGGTTCTGATACCTCCCACAGTCCGTATCCTCATGCAGCTTCTGCCCTGCATACACATACACCTTCTCCGCCAGCATATTCAGCTCATCAAAGAGCCTCTGCATGGACAAAAGTACATCTGCTCCTTCTCCTAATCTTCCTCTATACTCCAAAAGCTTTGGTATCTTCTCTTTAAGCTTTTCAAAATCCGCCTCCCAGGCCGCATCATCCTGGTACAGATCCTCTATCGCCCAAGTATCTTCTCTTTTCACCTCTGACCTTTTTTTCAGTCTCTTTACTGCCATATCCCTTTTCATCCTTTCCGACACCTATCTAAAGATCTGCTTTCCATCCCCTGTATTTTCTGCTATACTTTATTTAATTCTATCACAACTAAAGGAGGAGCATCTCATGTCATTTATCAAACAATCCAACGCCAACCAGGCGGCCACGATCTTAAAAAACCTCTCCAGACGCAATATCGAAGGCTATTTCTGCGAGACCTGTGAAGAAGCTGTCCAAAAAGCTCTGTCACTAATGCCAGAGTCGTCCAGCATCTCCTGGGGCGGCTCCATGACCCTTACCGAGTGCGGTCTGATGGACGCCCTGAAGACCGGAAACTATACTCTGATCGATCGTGCCGCTGCCACAACACCCGAAGAAAAGCGGGCACTCTACGCCAAGACCGTCCTCGCCGACTACTTTCTGATGAGCACCAATGCCATCACCATGGACGGAGAACTGGTAAATATCGACGGCACCGCCAACCGCGTCTCCTGCCTCTGCTATGGCCCCTCCCACGTACTGATCTTAGCCGGGATGAACAAAGTGGTCAACAATGTACAGGCCGGCTTAGACCGCATCCGCACCAAAGCCGCACCGCCCAACACCAACCGCTTAGGCCTTAAGACCCCCTGCTCCATGACCGGAGCCTGTCAGGACTGCTACTCTCCCGACTGTATCTGCAGCCAGATCGTCATCACCCGCCGAAGCGGCATCAAAGACCGGATCAAACTCATCCTGATCAACGAAGATTTAGGCTTCTAAGCCTTCCCCTCCTGCGGGCCTAAGGGGCGCTCCCCCTCACCCGCAGGAATCACTATCAGTATAACATAAAATCCCCGATCCAATTCTTAATAAATCTTAAAAAACCTCAAGAAGAAGCGATCAAGACCTGTTTCCCCCGAAAGGCAAATCCATAGTTACGGATGCACTCTTTTTTCACGCCTTTGGCAAGCAGAGAGGCCTCGTACTTATTTTGTTCTATCTATTCTAGTGCTGACTTAACACTCAAACCCGCTCTCTCGGTTAGAGACCAATACATACCGATTGGAAAGCTCCACCATCAGCCCTAATACAAACCCATGATAAAAACATTCCGGCTCCTCTATGGATGGATTTTTCCCCACATCAAAATAACTAAAAGTCGTAAGAGTCCCCTGCAAAAGAAACCGATTTCTGTGATATATCCCCTCACAATACAATCCCCCTTTCCCATGCTCTACACATCCCAGCTCCCGCAAGGGGCTGCTGCCTGGCGGAACCTTTTGGGAGCGTCACTCACTCTTCCATTCTAAGATTCGGCCACGTCCACTCAATCATCTCATCTGGATACTGCACATCGATAAATTCCTCCACTTTATTCTGTGCCTCTATCCCCTCTGTCCGCTCCACATACCGCACCATCGCCATCCCGGAGATCACAATATCACACCCCATAAGCACCACCAAGACCCAAGTCACCACTTTTCCGGCCACCGGAGGGATCTGCTCAATCTGCCGGCTCAAAGGCGGATAGCAGATCTTCACCCACACCAGTGCCAAGATCCCCCAAAAGATACAGAACAAAAGATTCGTCCTGCCTCCGATATTAAACGCCATATCGCTGTAATCCCAAAACGTTGTGCCAAAAAACACCTCTGTAAACACACTGCACAGATATTCATACGTCCCTCCTAAAAAAAATCCCCCTAAAAAGATAT
The DNA here is from genome assembly GCA_910585995.1 of uncultured Lachnospiraceae bacterium. Classification (GTDB taxonomy): domain Bacteria; phylum Bacillota; class Clostridia; order Lachnospirales; family Lachnospiraceae; genus Hominiventricola. The sequence continues at coordinate 5,485 of CAJUGG010000066.1, read as the reverse complement.
ACCGGTCTTCCATATTGGCAAACCTTCGAAGCAGTACCGTCAAAAGCGCTGCCCCCACCCCCCATACGATACTAAAAGGCCCATAGAGCACGCTGGAACGGCTCATCCAGATATCTGCCGTCCATTTCACATAGAATGTCTCGATCAAGTCACCGCCCAGAGCACAGATAAAAAAGATCCATAAGATCTTGTCCAGACAAAGCCCTTTGGCAAACACGCAGTCTGCCTGTCCTTTGACCTCTTCTTGTCCAATCGCGCGAATCTTAGGATATGCCCTCTCAATACGCTTCCAGATCCTCGAAGACAGCCATCCGCCAAAATTCCTCTTCTGTTCTTTTAGTTCGTCTGACAGCGACTGCATCTTCTCTGGAAATGGCCTTTTTCTTGTGGTATAGAGGATCGCCGCCAGATCCAGACAGAGCAATACTGATACCACCCACACCATCCCCCGCAAAAACAGTCCAGGAAGCATCTGACAGAGCAGATACAGCATAGGATGTACAAAGATCAGGATCAGCAGTGCAATCCCGCCCATCAAAAGCGCATAGATCACACCTGTCAGTTTTCCAAAATAGACCGACCGCTTTTCCTGCTCCCAGAGCCTCTGTCCCGTCACCCTGACCGACACCTCGTCTGCCAGCTGTGCACTCGTGGACGCAACCACCAACAGAACGATCAGCTGTAACAGATATTCCCCCTCCAAGGTAGGCAGCACCAGGATCAACAGATCCATGGCAAATCCATAGGACAGACTCAGTGGCATATTGAAAAAGCCCCGGTTGCAAAAATGTCTGGTCTGCACTGCCATATACGCCACTTCCAGACACCATCCCAAAAACGAATAGCAGATCAGAAAGAACATCAGTTCGTATATGTTATATTCCATTTGCCATCTCCTTGATATATGCTTTGACTTCTTCCTCCGGAATCCGGGATTCCCGGATCTTCTGCAATGCCTTTTTTCTGGTAAATGAGTCCAGACGAAGCTCGCGTAATCCCCGGATCGTCCGCGCCGGATACACCACAAACAACTCTGCCAGCAGCCAGGCCGCCGCCATCTGTGCATAATATCCTTCTGTAAATTCCCGGTCAAGCACCTTTAAAATCGGTTCCAGATACCTTCCTGTCTCTTCTTCTCCTTTTAGATCTTTTATAGTCACTTTCCTTTTTCGCGGGATTTTCTCCTTTCCCTCTCCTAATTTTACAAAATGATACAGCAGCATGATCAGCCCCACCCGAACCGAATATTCTTCTTTGGCATACAGATACGGCTTAAGAAATTCCCATGTCTTCTCCGGATACCGCTCCACCAGCTTCAGTCCGCTGCACACACTGTCACAGACAGACCAGTTAGTAACTCTTGGAATAAAATCCTTTAAATAAGAAAAAAGTTCGTCAATTTCTTCACAAGCATATCCCAGAATCATCCCCCGCAGCATCGTCTCCTCAAAGTAGAGATCTTCTTCATAAGAAAGCTCCTTTCTCCAGTCTCCCTTTGCAATCTCTTTGGCATATCCACGAAGCGCTGGAAGCCTCACGCCCAGCATCACACTCTCTTTTATATCGGGAATCAATGCCGCCGAAAACTTCTGGTACTTTGCCTCTTTCATCTCACAGAGTTTTGTTCTAATCTCTTCTCTCATCTTCTCATTTCAGTCCTTTTATTATTTTTGCCAATCATCATATGCTACACATTATAATAGGTATCTTCTTTTCCTGCAACTCTACAGGACAAAAAGACTGCTGCCATGGTCTAACCCATGCACAGCAGTCTCTCGATCTGTTCCATAATACCTTCTTCTTGTTCATCATCCACGATGACTTCCACCCATTCCTCTGCGTGGACTCTCAGCGCCAGCACTTTTGCCACTTCCCTGACACTGACCAGACGTTTTTCTGCCCTCAGAAAAATATGTACTCCTTTATTCTCTGACAGTTGGTTAAGAGCGACCGCAACAGCCATATGGATACCTCCTGCCGCGGTCACTTGAATCCTCTTTTTTAACATTTGTGTTCTCTATGCCAGCACACGTACAACGCTTCCGATCTGCAAGACGGGAACCTCTGCTTCTTCTACCACCATCGTCCCCGGCAGTCCGTCATTCGCCCCGCTAAACTGGATGGAAATATGTCCAAGTGCTTCTAAGTTCTTCTGCATCACATCCCCAACTACCAGAATCCGATAGGATTTTCCATCGATCTCTAAGATCTGTCCCTGTTCAATCACAGCATCCGCTTTTTTCACATCTATGCTGTAGCAATAATCTTTCAGCGTATCCGGCGCACTGTCGCCAAATAAGATAATCGTCTTCTCCTCTGCAAAAGCCGAAGCAAGATCCCCAACACCTTTGATTTTATTTTCATAGATTATATTCATATTATATGCCGCCTCCTGTTTCCATTTATTTACATATATCAAATATCTTCAAACCGTTCATTATTTTTAATCATATACAAGACAAATTCTTTGCCGGACTGCAAGCTGGCGATCTCTCCTACCAGTGATTCGTCTGAAGAAATCACTAACAGTTCATTATAAATATGGATCAAAATATGATCATTTAGCTCCGAAGCTTTCGGCAGAGCCAAAAACAACACAAACTGCACGCCAGGTCTTGTCCTTTTTGCCACACCCACAGCCAGTACGACCTTCTCTCCTTCATATTGCAGATGCGGAAATCCGATCCTCTCGTCAAAAAGCATGGTGCTCTTTTTTTCCCGTTCTAATAAAGCCTCTTTAAAATCCGGCTTTAACACGCCTGCCTCAATCAGACAGTCTGCAATATGGATCACGGCCTCCAAGTAAGAAGGATCACTTCCCAATACATAAAAATGTTCCGGCTCTAAGATGGTGGCGATCACAGAATGTAACCCCGTCTTGATAGGCAGATCCAGATGTCCCAGATATTTTAACTGCTCAATCTGCCTGAGCACTTCCACTTCATCAAAGATCTCATCCAGATAGATCACAGATACCTGATCGGATTCGTATGTCCTGGAAGTAGAGATCATCAGATCAAAATCCGCTCGTTCTTTTGCTTCCTTCTCTGAGAGCAGTTCAAATTCTGTCTGATCCGACAACAATTTTCTAAGCCGCACCTCGATCAGTCTTCCCGCAATCGCCCCCTGTGCACAGACAATTCCCACCCGGAAAATCTTTGGATTTTTATAATGCTGGGATTCCAGAAACAAACTGAAATATGATGCCAAAAATCCTAATTCATCATCCACCACCATAAGATTTGTCTGTTCTTCTATCACCTTTTTAGAAAGCTCTGCCATCTTGTAAGCCAAGGGATATCTCTCCTTGATCTCTGCAAGTGCATAATTCCGGATATAAAACCGGTATTTCAGACGATTCATCATAAAATTAATATGATAGACAAAATCATCTAACAGATCTGTGGGAGAGATATGAAAGTTCATGTCATAGGCAATCCGGTTCAGAATCTTTACCACCAGTTCCGCCACTTCTTCACTGATCTCCAATGCCTGCTTGTTGCCCTGACTCATAGAAGTACGCATCCCGGCAATGGGAAGGGATAGAAATAAGATCTCTTCCATAGGAATCTTTACCTGAAACATCTCAATGGTCTGCTGAATGACTTTCTCAGCAAAGCGATAGGCCATGGTCTGTTCTAATTCATGATATTTTTCCTGAAGACTGCTTAGGGGATGTTCATTCAGTACCCGGTCGATCATCAGGGTATAGGACCGCATAAAATACTGCGTCGTCATATAGTCCAGACCATATTCCTGACAGTATCCATGAACCATACTGTCCAGATCATCATCCAGCAAAAAAGACTCGAATACCTGTTCGTATAGTTGTTCCAGGATCAACAGACGAAGCTGAAACTCTTCTCCTTCCAGATGAATACCTGTATTCGGCTTTCCTACAATCTCAAGCTGATAGCTCTTTAGCATCTCTCTGAGCTTTTTCAGATCTCCATTAATCGTTGTCCGCCCCACACAGATCTCATCGGCAAGATCGTCAATCAGCACTGCTCCCTCCTGATGCATCAGCCGATTGAGGATATACCCATAACGTTTCGTCGGTGAATTCATATAGTCATTTTGGCTGTAAATAATCAATTTCTTCTTCTGAAATTCCTTATCGTCCAGTACAAAAAATGCATACCTTCCCGACAGAGATTCAATCCACGCACTGCCTTCCAACAGTTGATTCAATTCCTTAATATCATTTTTGATGGTCTTTGTGCCCACATTCAGTTTGTCTGCCAGACTTTCCAGCCTAGCAGTCTTGCGCAGTTCCATAATATCCAGGATCTGCGCAATTCTGCTGTCCGGCGTTCTTGACATCATCATATTCCTTCCCCCGCTCTGTTTTACTTATATTTATTATAGTAGAAAATACACCCGGATAAAAGTATCATTTCCCACTGAGAAGGAACAGCTTTGCCTGTGAGATTAACCTCTTGTCTTGCCGCCTGCCACATTGAATGTCACACCATGGACATAAGAAGCTTTCTCGCTTCCCAGATAGCATACCATATCTGCCACCTCGGACAGCTTCCCGGAGCGTCCAAGAGGAGTAGTGGAAGTCTTGCTGTAGCCTGCGCGCAGTTCTTCGATGGTGATGCCTCTGGTATATGCCAGTGCAGTCTCATATCCAAGCGTACGAAGCCCTGTCGCCTCCATAATGCCAGGAGCTACCCCTACGACTCTGACTCCTTTTCTGCCCAGCTCTTTTGCCCAGGATCTGGTGAAAGAGTTGACCGCATTTTTGGTCGCCGCATAGATACTCTGTCCTTCGGAGCCCTCTAAGCCGCTCTCTGAAGACATATTGATGATAACACCTTCTTTTTTCTCTACCATCACGCGGCCTGCTGCCTGTGCACACAGATAGACGCCTTTTAGATTCACATTGACTACCTTGTCAAATACTGCATCATCCAATTCAAACTCTCCGTGAGGCTTGGCATCATCGACCAGAAGCCTTGGGATATTGATGCCTGCATTGTTGACTAAGATATCCACCGTCCCATAAGCATCCACCGTCTCCTGTACCATCTGTTCCACGCTCTCACGATCCGTAACATTTGTTACAACATAATGACAACTGCCATTCTCCATCTCTGGTGCTGTCGGACTCATATCCGCAACCACCACATTGGCTCCCTGATGTAAAAATTCCTCGGCAACCGCTTTTCCAATCCCAGATGCTCCTCCTGTTACAATCACTGTCTTGCCTTCCAGATTTAACCAAGTATTCATATTTCCATCTCCTATTATAGTTCCGCATCTGCCTTCTCAACCCCCGGTTCTGGAAGGACTTCTGCTCGCTCTCGCTCCCAGAAATCCTTCCGGGGCTTGCGAACGCAGATGCTGTTTTCATGTTCCGCATCTGCCTTCTCAATTCCTTGGTTCTGGAAGGACTTCTGCTCGCTCCCGCTCCCAGAAATCCTTCCGGGGCTTGCGAACGCAGATGCTGTTTTCATGTTCCGCATCTGCCTTCTCAATT
>CAJUGG010000065.1 GCA_910585995.1 uncultured Lachnospiraceae bacterium | reverse complement strand
CTTGCGAACGCAGATGCTGTTTTCATGTTCCGCATCTGCCTTCTCAATTCCTTGGTTCTGGAAGGACTTCTGCTCGCTCCCGCTCCCAGAAATCCTTCCGGGGCTTGCAAACGCAGATGCTGTTTTCGTTTATCGTTATTTTTATGTAGTTAATAGAGTCCGATGCTTGCAACCCAGGCTACCAGTACTCTGGGGACACCTACCAGAAAACGGGAGTACAGTACAGATGGTACGCCTACTTCTACGGTCTCTGGCTCGGCTTCTGCGAGTCCTAAGCCTACGGGGATAAAGTCACATGCGCATTGAGTGTTGATGGCGAATAGTGCTGGCAATGCCAGGCTTGGAGGGATATTCCCTTTTCCAATCTCTACGCCGATCATGGTGCCGATTACCTGCGCGATGACAGCACCGGGGCCTAAGAGTGCGGACAATACCGGAATCGAACAGATGAAACCAAGGATCAGTAACCCTACGCCATTGCCGGCTAATGGTACTAACAGTTTTGCAAACCAGTCTCCAAATCCGGAACCCTGTATGATACCGATCAGCATCGCCACAAAGGCCATAAATGGCAGGATCGTCGTAATCATGGACTGGACGGCGTCTCTGGCTGCCTGGTAAAGGGTATTGACCACTTTACCGGCGCCCATACCGATCTTCTGGATGATACTGGACTTACTGGTTTCGCCTAAGGTCTCCGATACTTTTTTATCTTTGCTGTATTTGTATTTGCGCTCTGGCTGTGGATCTTCTGTCTTTTGATTCTCCGTCACTGGCTCTGGTTTCTTCTCTGATGCTGCAGTTGCTTCTGTGGCGTCTGCTAACTGAATCTGATCCGGTCCTACCGCAGATACATAAATATCTTCTGTGATAAATTTTGCCAAAGGGCCGCTTTTTCCAACAGGCATGATATTGATGGTCGGTATCCTCTTCTGCGGATAGATCCCGCACCGAAGTGTTCCGCCACAGTCTATGACTACCAGAAAAATCTCTTCGTCTGGAACGGATGTCTTAAATCCGTTGATCGCTGTACATCCTGTCAGCTTCACAATCTTCTCAATAATATCCGGCTCTGCGCCGCCTCCTGTGATAAAGACGACTTTGTCCTTTCCCTCTTTTGGCATTACGGTCAAAGGACCTCCGAAACCGCCGCTCCCTCTCTCTACTTTGATCGCTCGATACTCTGCCATATAAGTTTACCTCCTATTAGAGTTCCGCATATCCCCTCTCAACCCCCTGGATCTGGAAGCACTTCTGCTCGCTTTTGCTCCCAGAAGTCCTTCCGGGGGTTGCATGAGCATATGCTGTTTTAGAGTTCCGCATATCCCCTCTCAACCCCCTGGATCTGGAAGCACTTCTGCTCGCTTTTGCTCCCAGAAGTCCTTCCGGGGGTTGCATGAGCATATGCTGTTTTAGAGTTCCGCATATCCCATGCTGTTTTGTTATAGTGTGTTTTTCAGTTCGATGTTCTGTTGTTTCATCACAAACGTGGTTGTAAAATCTGTAATCCATCCGGCGAAGAAGTTCATCAGCAGGCCGACCAGCAGATAGCGCAGGGCTAACGGCGTGGTGCTGAGTCCTAGGGTGGTTATGCCGTCTGCGATTCCCAGATAGATAAAGATCTCACCTACATTGATATGAGGAAACATCCCGCTGTTAGTATGGCAGTGATAAGTAGATGATGCATAATAACTGGGTTTCATCCGCTCCGGTAAAAATTTTCCCATGGAAAGAGCCATTGGATTGCCCAGCATAAAAGCGGATAAAAATGGAAGCACGCCATAAGCTAAGATGACATTCCCGGAACAAACCTTTGCAAATTTGTTGATCCGGTCCTGTCCGATCAGTGCGATCAGCGCATTCATAAACACCAGCAACAGCAACACTTTGGGCACGATGGTAGAGACCCAGTTGACAAAAGTCAGTGCTCCCGCATCAAATAGTCCCATAAATCCTTCTGCTGCATTTACAATTACATTCATGATAACCCTCCTTATTCTGTATGTGATACGGCCAGACGCTTAAACGCATTGGCTGCCTTTTGAAGAGGAGCAGGTTCTTCGGGTATCTCTTTGCCAGACATCAAAATCCGATAATTGGAAGATGCCTCTAAGACTGCTTTCGTAAGCGGTCCTGAGAGATGATGCTTCTGGCAGTCCGCCTTTTGTATCGCCCCCACATCCATTCCCTCAAATCCTTGTAAGGTCCGGACTCTGGCAAAGACGGTGACTCCCTGCAGGCAACTTCCTTCCAGAATCATTCCATCGTTGTCTATGGCAAACATCGCGATAGCCCCGGCCCGCAGTGCACCTTTAGCTTTTCCGATTGCCACACGCCCTTTTTGTCTAAGTCTTCTGTAAGAACGCATAAACCCTTTCATCTGCCAAAAGGTCAAAAGATATTGCAGGGCAAATGCGATACAGAATAAAACGATTAGCGGAATGAGATTCATCATTCGTCCCTCCTTTTTGAACCTGTCATCGTATCAGACTTTTTCTTAAGTCACTTGGCCATGTGTACTTTGCTTTGTCTGACTGCATCATACCGCATTTTTTAGTCGATATTAATACATTCTTTTTCCACCCATTGGAAATCGACTGTAAATATGTTATATTAAAATTGTGAAAAAGTTATCAGATTAGGAGAATTGCCCAGATGACACAAATCATAGAACATATCATTACCTTTTTTACAGAATTGTTTTCCTATGGGGGAAGCTTTTTCGTCTCCTGGTGTATGGATCTGATCCCTGTGATCTTTATGGTCCTGATCCTGACCAATGCCCTGATCCATCTGATCCCTTCGCATCTCATAGAAAAAGCAGCAGTGCTGGCTTCAAGACATCTGCTGCTGAAATATATGTTGATTCCTTTTTTTGGCGCCTTGATCCTAGGCAATCCTTCTGCCCTGACTCTTGGACGCTTTATGCCTGAAAAAGACAAGCCTTCTTATTTTGCCTGTGCTTCTTTTTTCTGCCACACCAGCAATGGGGTATTTCCCCATATCAACTCTTCCGAACTCTTTATCTGGCTGGGTATCGCCCGCGGTGTAGAGATGCTGGGATATTCTGTCTATCCCCTTGCAATCCGCTATTTGGCTGCCGGGCTTATCGCAAATTTCCTCTGCGGAGTCCTCACCGACTATACCACTTCCTATTACAGCCGTAAGATGAAGCTTCCGCTTTCTGATCGGACGGATCTGACCACGGAGCTTGCAGCATCGGCAGAAAAAAATACTGACTCCCGCTGGCATGAGATCCGCATCACAGCCGGCCGAAGCGGTTTCGGCGGTCCCCTCACCGTTAAGCCTGATGAAAAACGCAATAAATTAATCTATGTCACTGGAGGTGGTATCCGCCCAAATATCGTGGATAAGATCGAACAACTGACTGGCTGTACTTCCATCAATGGTTTTACTTCCACGGTTCCAGACGAAGAGATCTTTTTGGCGGTTATCGACTGCGGCGGTACACTGCGCTGTGGCATCTACCCAAAGAAAAAGATCCCCACCATCAATATTTTGCCCACGGGAAAAAGCGGACCTCTTGCCCGCTATATCACAGAAGACCTCTATGTATCGGATGTGACCATCGACACGATCTCATCCACAGAAGGCGAGACTGCCACGCCAAAAGCGCAGAAAACAGACCTTTCTGTCTGTCTTCTGCGCCCCTTCAATCGCCTTCTCTTTGGTCTTGGCAAAGGCAGCAGCCTGTTCTATAAAGCTTCCAAGGACAGTATCCACACCATCCTTGACACGCTGCTGCCTCTGATGGGATTTGTCTCTCTTTTGACGGCTTTTGTCGAATGTCTGGGGCTAAACGCCTGGATCGCAAATTGCCTGACCCCCTTATCTTCCAATATCCTGGGGCTACTCTTCTTGGGAGTACTGATCTCATTTCCTCTGCTCTCCCCGGTCCTTGCCCCTGGAGCCATCATCGCCCAGGTCACAGGCACCATCATCGGCACCCAGATCGGAGATGGTATCATCCCGGTCGCATTAGCCCTTCCGGCTCTCTTTGCGGTCAATACCCAGGCTGCCTGCGATTTTATCCCTGTAGGTCTTGGGTTGGCCCAGGCAAAAGAAGACACGATCAAGGTCGGAGTCCCTTCTGTCCTCTCTTCCCGTTTTTTAACCAGTGCACTGCGCGTTCTGATCGCCTGGCTGTTCAGCTTTCAACTATACATGTAAGGGACTAACTTTTTGCAGTTCTCACCCTCCAGTTGCGGTGGCAGAAAGCAATATGTCCTACCTTGTTGCTATACAGAAGACTACAGGGATACCCTTTCATAAACTCTGCGCGATATCCCTCCAAGGTCAGCAGATTCTCCTTGGTCAGTTTCTCTTCCGGCTCTGCCCGGAAGAGCCTGCTCAGCTGAGTGAATAATTGTTCAAATACCTGAAGGAGTGTCTCACTGTTAATCTGAGCTTTTCGCAGCCTTTTGATCCCCCGGAGGATCAAAGACTCTTCCACACCCAGGAGAATCTGTAATTTGACCCCTCCCTCCACATCAAAACACTGGTAACAATAATATCCGTTTCCTATGTTTTGGCCCCGGTAAAGCGGATTGACCAGCCGCACTTCCACCTGGAAGACCTCTGTCGTAGCTCGGTTGACCGTTCTGGATATTGCGGGGATCTGCGAGGAGAGATCGCGGCCCTGCGGAGAAAATATTTTCCCTACAATCGCCTGATCCTCTCTCATAATATGCTCCACCAACCAGTTGCTCATAATACCTGCAAAACGCTGAACCGCCGATACCGAATAGTTTGATAATTCCAGATCTTTCTTCAGAGAGACCAGTATCTCATCTCTAAAATTATCGTGAATCTTTTTGTGCCGCGCATATCCACTGTACCTGGACGAACGCATATACGTCTCTTCTTCTGAAAAATGTTTCATGGAATACGCTTCCAGATACTTAATTCCCTCTTTGTATGTATGCTGATAATTCATTTCATCTTCCGGGATATCAAACAGCCGGTTCACAATCCGAAAAAGTTTCTCATGCGCTTTATCTACCACTTCCACGCCGATCTTAAATTTTTCATCCCATACAATCTTTTCCATAAAAGAGTCCTACCTCCTGATTCCCTATTGTTAAAAATGTATCAATACCGCAATAATCATAACAATCGAAGCACTTACAAACAGAACACCCTGCATCTTCACCTGGAATTTTGCCCATTTTCCCCATTCCAGCTTCGCTACGCCAAGCGTCCCCAACAGACAGCCGGAAGTCGGAACAATCAAGTTGGAAAAAGCATCTCCCAACTGGAAAGCCAGTACTGCGGTCTGACGGGATACCCCCACCAGATCAGAAAGAGGCGCCATAATCGGCATGGTCAAAGCTGCCTGCCCAGAACCGGATACCACAAAGAAATTAAATACTGTCTGGAACACATACATCAGCCATGCAGAGACCACGGACGGGAAATTCTGCATCCCGCTGCTGATGGTGTGCAAGATCGTATTCAATACCGTAGGAGAGGCAGCATCTGTTCCGCCCAGAATAATGATAATTCCCTGAGCCATACCAACTACCAGGGCCGCACCCACCAGATCTGCTGCTCCGCTCTGGAAAGAAGAAGCGATGTCATTTACCCGCATATCATTCAGATGGAAGATCACAGCGATGATACCGGATAGCAAACCCATCACAAAGAACTGAGAAGCAATCTCAGGAATATAATAGCCCTTGACTACTACGCCCCAGACCGTCCAGATCATCGTCAAAAGAATCACCAAAAGGATCAGTTTATGGCCCAGGCGGAAATCTGCCTTGGCACTGTCCTCCTGAAATTCACTGCGGTAGGCAGCATCACTGTCATAAGCCACAGACGCCTTCGGATCTTTTTTGATCTTAGCAGCATAGGTCATCGTAAAAGCAGCCCCGATGCCAGTAAATAAAAACCACAGGACAATACGGAAACCGGAGCCTGAGAGGACTGGCACCTCTGCAATCCCCTGTGCAATCGCCAGACTAAAAGGATTCATCCAGGATGCGCCAAATCCAATCTGAGTCGCACAATACGTCACACAGACACCTATGACTGCGTCATAGCCCATGGCAATAAACATAGGAACTAGGATCATGGCAAAAGGTATCGCCTCTTCTCCCATGCCAAAGACCGCACCACCCAGAGAAAACAGGACAAACAGGACAGGGATCAAAAATCGTTCTGCTCCTTTGGTTCTCTCAATCATGGCCAGAATCCCCTGATCCACAACTCCTGTCTTTAAGACGATGCCAAAAGCGCCTCCAATCACCAGGATAAAGCCCACGATACCCACAGCAGATCCCCATTTGTCACCGACGGTCAGGCCCTCAAAGACATAGTTTAAGATTCCCTGGCCGCCAAAATCTTCTGTACCAAACAGTGGCGCGACTTTGGTGATCTTATTGCCGTTTTCATCTGTCACATACTGGAAACTCTCCGGATCTAATACTGTCCGGGACTTTTCCTCTCCATTTTGCATATACGTGATCTCTTTGGTCTCATATTGCCCCAGCGGTACAAACATGGTTAAAACTGCGGCAAACAAAATCACAAAAAAGATAATCACATAAGTGTGCGGCATCTGAAATGTTCTTTTTTTCTCATTCATAGTCTGTTCTCCATTCCCTCTTTCTTCCTGTTCGTGTTACTCGAATGTGCCTTTTTTGACAGCTGCACCATCTCGCACCATCCACTCTCCTCTGGCCAATAGCGTATCAATCGCAAAAGTATCCTGGTCTGCCAGCACTAGATCCGCATCACAGCCCACGGCAATACGCCCCTTTTTCTCAAGCTTCAACAGATTGGCAGGATTGGTGGTAACGGTTTGCAGAGCCTGCGTAATATCCACCTTGTCCTGAAGAATCGCATCTTTTACTTCCCGGTACAAGGAAGTAACTTTTCCCACGCCCAGCCCAAGGAAATCTCCCTCTCTGCCAAAGACAGGCATGCTCCCCTGACCATCTGAAGAAAACGTGATCTGCTGTGCAGGAACGCCTTGTTCTAACATCCACTTAAGACCTGTACTGGCTTTTACTTCATCCTCTTCCAGATAATCCGGGTCCGAACTGGTGGTCAGATCCACATAGCCGCCAAGGGATTTGGCATAGTCGGCGCCATCCTGCAAGAGACGTGTGCTTCGGTTGATATGCGTCGGCAGCATGTTGGAAGGCGGGATCTCAGTCTCTTCCACCACATACCTCAGATAGGACAGCATCCGCTTTCCATCCCCCATATGGATGTTGACCAGTCCGGCTTTCCCGGAAAGTATCCCGCCGACCCGCGTATCTCCCACGATCCGGGCAAATTCTTCACGGGTTGGCTGAGAAGAGCGATGATCTGAGATGGCAATCTCCCCGCATCCCACCACTTTGTCGATCAGGATCAGATCATCCATAATACTGCCCGTCAGAGTACGGATCGGCACCTGATAGGAACCCGTATAGATATAGGCAGAGATGCCTTCTTCTTCTAACCCTCTGGCTTTTGCCAAAAGAGAAGCCATACTTCTTGTGGTACCATCTGTGCCCAGACAGCCAACCACCGTAGTCACACCGCCAAGCGTAATATCCGTCAGCACAATCTCCGGGGTCCGGGTGTGATAACCTCCCTCTCCTCCGCCTCCTAAGATGTGTACATGACCATCAATCAGGCCCGGAAACAAAAGTTTTCCCCTTGCGTTCAACACCTCCACTTCATAGTCCGCTGCAACTGGAATTTGAGTAGCAATCTTCAGGATATGGGTATCTCCTATCAGAACATCTCTCACTCCCAGATACTCCGGAGCGTAGACCGTGGCCTGTTGTATCAGTTTTAACATGTGTGTTCCTCCTTTGCAGCTGTATTTCTT
>CAJUGG010000064.1 GCA_910585995.1 uncultured Lachnospiraceae bacterium | reverse complement strand
TTTTTTCATTTTTATGACAGAAGATGAAAAAAAGAACGTTTTTCACAAAGAAATGTGAAAAACGTTCTGATTTTTTGTCAAATACCCTTCACTTTATTTTACAGAATGATTAATCGCCGTTAATAATGCATCGATGGAAGCGCGGATAATATCGGGATCGATGGCTGCGCCCCAGTGTGTTTTGCCGTCCAGTGTCTGAATTCCCACATAAGCGATAGCGCTGGAGCTGGAACTCTTGGTCAGCGCGTGCTCCTGGTAAGTGACCAGACTGTACTCAAATCCATAGGCTTTTTTCAGTGCATTGCTGACTGCATTTAAGCGTCCGTTGCCGGATGCCGTTGTCACACATTTCTCACCCTGATAGTAGGTGGTGATCTCGGTGGTGATTCCATTTACCTGTTTAAAATGTACTTCCAGGATCTGATACGGCGTCTTGATGCCCACAAATTTGGCCTCAAATACCTGATAGATCTCCTGTGGCTGAAGTTCTTTATTCTGCTCATCGGAGACTGCTTTGGCTGCATAGCCCATAGCCTCGCGCATCTTAGGCGGCATCACGATACCATAATTTCTCTCCAGGATATAGCCCACACCGCCTTTGCCGGACTGGCTGTTGATACGGATCACATCTGCATCATAGCTTCTGCCCACATCCTGCGGGTCAATCGGAAGATACGGCACTGTCCAGTGATCAGGATCTTTTTCCTTGATCCATTTCATGCCTTTGGCGATGGCATCCTGATGAGAGCCGGAGAAAGCGGCAAATACCAGTGCACCGCTGTAAGGATTGCGCTCGTTGACTTTCATGCCGGTATAGTGCTCATAGCCATCACAGATCTCATTCATATTGGCAAAGTTAAGTCCAGGGTCCACACCCTGCGCATACATATTCATCGCCACAGTAACAATATCCACATTTCCTGTGCGTTCTCCATTGCCGAATAGTGTTCCTTCTACGCGATCAGCTCCTGCCAAAAGTCCCATCTCCGTATCGGCCACACCACAGCCTCTGTCATTATGGGGATGCAGGGAGAGGATCACATGTTCTCTGTATTTTAAATGGGTGCTCATATACTCGATCTGCTGCGCATAGACATGGGGCATCGAGAGCTGTACAGTCACTGGAAGATTGATGATCGCTTTGCGCTCGGCCGTCGGCTGCCACACGTCAAGCACTGCATTGCAGACTTCTAATGCATATTCCGGCTCTGTCCCGGTGAAGCTCTCTGGGCTGTATTCAAAGCGATAATCGGCTCCTTCTTCCTCGGTCAGTTCTTTTAAAAGCTTTGCTCCTTCGACAGCGATCTTCAGGATCTCTTCTTTGGACTTATGGAACACTTGTTCTCTCTGAGCCAGAGAGGTGGAATTATAGACATGAACAATCGCATTTTTTGCTCCTTTGAGCGCTTCAAAGGTCTTACGGATAATGTGTTCTCTGGCCTGGGTCAGCACCTGCACTGTCACATCATCAGGGATCAGATTCCGTTCAATCAGCGCACGCAGAAACTCATACTCCGTCTCAGAAGCAGCCGGGAAGCCCACTTCGATCTCTTTAAATCCGATCTTTACCAACAATTGAAAGAAATCCAGCTTTTGTTCTAAGGTCATGGGAACTACGAGCGCCTGGTTGCCGTCTCTTAAGTCCACGCTACACCATACAGGCGCATGATCTACATAATCTTTTTTCGCCCATTCCATACAGGTTACGGGCGGCAGAAAATACTGTCTGGTATACTTTTTACAATCCATCATCTTTTTTCTCCTTATCATCTTTTCTAGCATCTGACGTTTTTGGATACATAAAAAAAGTCTTCCATCCCTGGTTCATGACCCAGAGACGAAAGACAACTGTCCTACGCGGTACCACTCTGATTTGTGAATGATTTCACACACTTTACGGATACGGATGCAACATCTTATATCCTTCCCTTTATAACGGTAGGGACTCCGTCTGTGTCTACTTTCTTCTATATAACAGAAGATTTGGGACAGCCGCTCCAAGGCGAGTTCCATACATCCTCTCCCCTGCCTCACACCAACCGGCAGATCTCTGTATGCAAGTCTGTATGTACTATTCCTTATCTACGCATTTGCTTGTTTTGATGTTCATTATGATAGCAAAATAGGAGGGAAATGTCAAGAGGGAAGTTGCAGACATGGACGGGATGGACGAGATGGCGGGCGGAGGGGATGTGAGGGGGCGACGGGCCAGCGCGAGTGGGGGCTTTCGGGTAGATCCAATGTCTGCATAGAGTGTATCGGACAGTTCACTGCTTTTGTATGCTCCAGCCGTACACGCTGAGCGTGTTCGTCTGGCTCATACAAAAACAGCAAACAGTCCGCTCCAATCTACACAGCACTATTGGATCTACCCGAAAACCCCCACTCGCGCTGGCCCTGGGTTGTGAGGAGTGGGAGGGGTGGACATGGGGTGGAATAGAGGGGAGGAAGTGAAAGGGTGGGATAGATGGATGGGATGGGGGATTTTTTAGATTTGGATAAATTGGACGGGGTTTTTGTGTTCATTGATGATGTTGACCAGGTCATCGGTATTGATCCAAATGGTTGCGGTGTTATCATTGGGATGGATGCCGATCAGATATGGGGGTTTTTGGAAGTCCTGGTCGATATATACGTTTACTTTTCGTTCGTTATCATTTAAGATGCCTAATGGAGTCACGGAGCCTGGGGATAACTGCATGATGCGCATCAGATCGTCTTCGGATGCAAAGCTTAGGGGGCGAGTATGATGAGTTTTTCTGAATTGTTTTAAATCTACCCGTTTATGGCCTTTGACTGTGATCAGGTAATAATTGTTCTTTTTATCGTCGCGCACAAAGATATTTTTCGCATCGGCTTCCGGATATGGCATGTCTATCTGTGAAAGTTCTTCCATATTATAAACAGCTTGATGCTCTGTAATTTCATATGATATGCCTCTGTCTGTCAGGTACTCATATATTTCCTGCTTATTCATAACTTCATCGCTCCTTTCATACACCATAAAAACAACCTATATCATCCACGTCCCTGCTCTAGTATTACCCCAATCCTCCCGCCCTACGACCCCAGGGACAGGCAAAAGGCGTGGCTTCTGGCTTTGGCGTGATGCAGCCGCAAGGACACAGAACCGTGGATGATTTTGCGGATCTCCCGGCGGCTGCCTGGCTCCTGGCGCTTTTGGTTTCGCACAAATAGTGCTGTGTAGATTGGAGCGGACTGTTTGCTGTTTTTGTATGAGCCAGACGAACACACTTAGCGTGTACGGCTGGAACATACAAAAACAGTGAACTGTCCGATACACTCTATGCAGACATTTGTCGAAACCAGAAGTGCCAGGAGCCAGGCAGCCGCCGGGAGATACCTCGCAAGATCATCCACGGTTCTGTGTCCTTGTAGCTGCACATCACGCCAAAGCCAGAAGCCGCGCCTTTTGCTTGTCCCGTCGCCCCATCACATCCGCAAGAGCACCAGCGCCGCCTCCAACGCCGACACTGCGCACCCCACCGCGAAGCACGCGTTATTCACCACTCCTTTTGCCCTGCAAAGCCCCAGGCAAACTCCATCTTTCATGGGATAAAACAATCTCACTTTTTTCATATTAAACAGATCAATCGCCACATGGGACAAGAATCCCACTGTAAAATAAGGCACAATCGCCGGCAAGATCATTCCCAGCGCAAAGTCCAAGATCAAGAGTGCCAAAAAAGAATGCATAAACGACCGATGCGGCTGTTCTTTTCCAAACGCACAAGCCAGAACAAAGATCAAACACCCGGAGACCATCCGCATCACTCCGCTGTCCGACAAGATCCTCTGCGCAATCCTTGTATCAAAGAAGTAGTCTGACAGCAGCACTGCTCCCACCAGACCCACGGTAAGCAGTGTCACTTTGTCCGCATCTTTGTGCGAACTGGATGTGCCCACATCAATATCGCTGATTAAGGCCCCCACCGAGCCAGCACCGACCGCCAAGATCAATTCGGTGATGGATTTCGGCTGTGTCACGGTTAATGTCGCTGCAATTCCAACCATCATATGTGTCTTTCCAAGCAAAAGTGATACCCCCTTACTTTTTTTCATTTGTCGAATTTTGTCGCTGTTTCTGTTCTTATTATAAACAATTTGTATACACTGTGCAACCCTATTTCCCAGAAACCATGCAATTTAATGCCTCACACAGACGCTGTTCCTTCCTATATAAAGGGGTATGTAAATACCACCCTCCGGCCTTTTGAAACAAGGACTGCCGAAGCAGCTCCAAGACAGTGCACATCAGATAGACCACTACAGCAACCGCCGCGGCGTAGATCACCGCCCAGTGCGTCCTGGCCACTTTGCTGGCCCGGAAAAAATCCCATATTGGATAGCGAATCAATGCGTTGTCATGGATCAGATAGACACCAAAGGCTGCACTGGCGATCTTTAAAACTGGCTCGTCCAGTCTGCTCTCCTTTAACGGCATATTTTTCACACAGAGAAATAAAGATACCGTCGCTGCCAGCGCCAGCGGCGAATTATAGTTTAGAAAATATCCGATGTCTTCCTGATGCGTCCTGACAGACAGATAGACGCTCGCAAGCGCGGCCAGCGAACACAGGATATACGCTGTCAGCCCATAGTAAAAATATTTCTTATCCTCTCTGGTATGCCATTTCAGATAGCCCGAAAGCAGTGCCAGGTATAAAAACCACGGAAGCTCCCGCCCGGAAAATATTCCATAAGTATCCACCCGGAAGATCATATGATTGATGCTTAAAAATACGGTTAATAGCAGTAATAGATACTGATATTGTTTTTTTGTCAGCTTTTTTGCCAGCATCCCTGCAAAGGGCAGCAAAAGCACCAGTCCCATATATACCGAGGCAAACCAGTAGTTTCTCGCCGATATGGGCAGTATGGCCCTTATCAGGTCTGTGCCCGTGGTCTCCATACAAAGGCTGCACACTGCAAAGATCAGCAGGGAATAAAACAGCACTTGTTTCCAGAGTCTTAAGATCCTCTCGGCTTTAAACTCCCTGTCAATGGAAAAATATCCTGAAAGCATCACAAAGCAGTTGACATGCACGATGGAAAATGCCTGGATCAAATAAGACAGAAAATAGTTGGTGGTTCCATAACCAAGCTTTGCTGTCACTCTGCCATGAAACAGACAGTGTCCCACCACAATCATATACATACAGAGAATCCTGAGCAGTTCAAAATTCACTTGCCTTTTCTTCATCTTAGCCTCCTAAAAAGTTCTGCATCTGTCCTCACTTCACCTCAGTGTCCGGAAGAGTTTTTTCCATATAAATTGTTTTCCGTGACAAGCTTTCTTCCCTTATCACCGTCCCGGATCACGATATGCACCTCATATCGGTCATCCAGCGGATAACTAAGTCTGGGAATCATAAACCTCACCTGGTCGGTGTCAGCAAGATCTGAGTCATAGAGCATGGAATAGAGTCCTCTTTCATCCTGCTGCTGCCAAGTCCCCTGGTACATCCGCCGTTTGCCACTCTCCACACTCTCCATCCAGAGAAAGACACTTTTTCCCTGAAGCTCCTCTGGCGTCATATGAACGGTCGCTTCAAATACATCATACCGGTCGTTCTCCGCCCGATAGGTACGGTCCAGAGAAGCTGTATATTCCTCACTGTCCTTCAGCCCCGACATCCGGTAATTCAGCGCAAACAAGTCAAAATCCCCGATCTGGTTGACTTTGGAATAGGTGATAAAGATCCCATCATAGATATCCTGCAAGTGCAACATAATATGCTCCATCAGCGTATTGGAGATCAGCACCGCCCGGTCGCTCTGATACAGAGAGGTCAAAAGGCTCCTCTGCTCATAAGCCTCCAGATTTGCCACCACCTGCGGAGACTCGGTCTCCCATCCCCCCAGAGTAAAGATATTTGTTAAATAATTATCAGGAAGTTTTTCAAAAATCGAATATCCAAGCTCCACCCCATTGTTGGTAAAGGGATCAAATACATAGTATAAATCTTTCTCTTTACTAATCGTATCATACAGCTGACGATAGGCCAGGCTCGGCGCCGAACGCTGCACCGGCTCCTGCAGGGCCGGCGTTATCAGCATCCTCACACATATCCCTGTGGTTGCAAGCACGCCTGCCATCAAAGCCGCCAGCCCCCTTTTGCCAGAGAGCAATTCTTCCCACTGAAGTACAATCCCTTCCTGCGCCGCCGTCCAGACAAAGATCAAAAAACTAATCAGACAGGCCGTCACCACAATCGGCAGCACCCGATAGATCTTAATAAAATATAGATAGATCAGCAAAAGCGCCGCATAAGGATACCCCACTGCCAGAACGCTCTTCCATCTTTTCCCTCTGAAAGCAGCCCATAGCCACATCACCGTCACTAAGACCCCCAGCAAAAACAGCGGTTTTTTTGCTAAAATAATCAGATAATCCAACAAATATTCCCATTGAAACGGCCGGGCCTTACGAAAATCCACAATCTTTTGAAACGTCTCCGCCGTATACCTGTCATAATCCGCAATCAGCCAGTTCTCCAGATTGATACAATCCGTCCGCGTCAGCCCAATCGCCTCATAATCCGCCTGATACTCGTCCCAGCCCGGCACCCCATAGTCCAACAACTTCTGCCTTGCCCTGTCATACTCCCGATAATGCGCTTCCCTGCTCCCCGGCCGATACACCAGCACATCCTCCGCCAGGATACTCCCAAACACTAATACAAAAGCAATCCCGCAAGGCACACAATCCCTCCAGAAAAACCTTTTCCATGCGCCATCCTTCCAAGCCCGCAGCCCCTTACCAAGCCACAGCCCAAAAGCCATGAGACTTACCATCCCAAAGGCATGAAACCGAATATAACTCCCCAGCAGCAACAGCAAAATCCCCCCTGCTGTCGCTGTCCATCCCCTTCTCTCTTCTTCTTCTTTTATCCCAAGCAGCAGCACATATCCCGCCGCCGTCACCACCGCCGCTGTCTTTGTATACTGAAATTCCACATACAAAGGCTGCGCACAAGCCAACACCAGCATCTGCGAAAGGATCAGTCCCGTCCGCCTCGCTCTCCCAATCCAGACACCCCCCACCACACTCAAAGCCAGAAAAATCAGTCCATACATCACAATCGAATACCAGTTCACCCCCGGAACCAGCTCATAAAACCCCTTCAAGATCCACCCAAACCCACTGTGTATATAGATAAAATACTGCGTATAATCCCCATACGCCCCCGACGCAATCGCCGCCAGCGTAAACTCATCATTCGACCCATAAAACGGATGCAAAAAAAACACCGCGTACCCCATCACCAGCAAATGCACCAACAAAAACACCACCCGCATCTGCCCAACCGACCATTCACTCTTCCTCACAACATCCTCCTTTCTATCCCCCAAGGGCTGTCACCCGCCCTCCCAGCCAACAGGGTCTGCCGCCTGGCATGGCAAAGCCTGTTGCAAAACGGGGCTTGTCGGCTCGCACAAATCGTGCTGTGTAGATTGGAGCGGACAATGTGCAAAGTTTGTATGAGCCAAGCGAACACGTTTACGTGTCCGATTAGAGCATACAAACTTTGTGCACTGTCCGATACATTCTATGCAGACATTTGTCGAGCTGGCAAGCCCCGTTTTGCGACAGCTTTGCCACACCAGGCGGCAGACCCGTCCCTCATCCCATTAATTATCCAGCAGCTTATCCTCTCCATTCCAGCTATACAACTTCCGGATCTCTTTTCCAACCTTCTCCGACGGATGCTCCTGCGCGATCTTTCTCATTGCCTTAAAGTGCGCCTGTCCGCCCGCCGCAGACATATCCAGCAAGAACTCCTTCGCAAAAGATCCATCCTGGATATCCTTCAGAATCTTTCTCATAGAGTTCTTTGTCTCCTCTGTGATCAACTTCGGCCCGGTGATATAATCCCCATACTCCGCCGTATTCGAGATCGAATATCTCATTCCCTCAAAACCAGACTGGTAGATCAGGTCTACAATCAGCTTCATCTCATGAATACACTCAAAATAAGCATTTCTCGGATCATAGCCAGCCTCTGTCAGCACCTCATATCCTGCCTGCATCAATGCGCACACACCGCCGCACAGCACTGCCTGCTCCCCAAACAAATCGGTCTCCGTCTCTGTCCTGAACGTCGTCTCCAGAACACCTGCTCTCGCTCCGCCAATCGCCAGAGCATACGCCAAAGCCTTCTCCAAAGCCTGTCCGGACGCATCCTGATATACAGCCACCAGACATGGTACACCCTTGCCTGCCTGATACTCGCTCCTTACCGTATGGCCTGGTCCCTTTGGTGCGATCATCGTCACATCTACATTCTTCGGCGGCACGATCTGGTTAAAATGAATATTAAAGCCATGGGCGAACATCAGCATATTGCCCTCTTCCAGATTCGGCTCAATATCCTTTTTATACATAGCAGCCTGCAGCTCGTCATTGATCAGGATCATAATAATATCTGCTTTTTTTGCAGCCTCTGCAGCCGTATACACCTCAAAGCCCTGCTCTTCAGCACGCTTCCAGGATCTGCTTCCCTCATAAAGTCCGATGATCACATGACACCCGGATTCCTTTGCATTCAGGGCATGTGCATGTCCCTGGCTTCCATAGCCGATCACTGCAATGGTCTTTCCCTCCAGCATGGAAAGATTACAGTCTTCCTGGTAATAAATTTTTGCCATTTTTCTCTCCTCCATCATCCTAAGAAATGCTTATTTTTATAAAAATCATAGTCCACAAGTCTGCCATCTCCATCGTGCATCTTCACATCAAATGTACCTCTGGACAGACCGGTTAGACCGGTACGTGCCATCTCCAAGATCTCCACATCCTTCAACATCCTCAAAAATGCATCAATCTTCGTCTGGCTGCCTACCAGTTCAATCACCAAAGACTCTATGGAAACATCTACGATTTTTGCCCTGAAAATATCTGCGATGGATATAATATTTTGACGATTCTTCTCATTACAGAACACTTTCAGAAGTACCAGCTCCCGGCATACTGAACTGTCCGGCATCAATTTCTTGATGTCCACCACATCTTCCAACTTATTTAACTGCTTCTCAATCTGCTCAAGGATCGTCTCGTCTCCCCGCGCCACAACCGTGATCCGTGTAAATTTAGGATCTGCTGTCACGCCTGCAGCAATACTGTCAATATTATAACCACGTCTCGTAAAAAGTCCCGCCACACGACTTAACACACCAGACGAATTTTCCACAAGAATCGAAAATACCACCTTGTCCATCTGTCACCCTGCTTTCTCTAATCACTCTAATAAAGTGCGTATGATATATACCAAAATATTGTATCAACGAACCGCCCCTTTGTCAATGGGGGAAAGATGGATAATTTTATAACAGATGACGCCAGGACGGGAGGGGTCTGGAAGGAACATCACCAGACTCTGCCGGGCGTCGCTCTATTCAAATTTTTGCTTGACTTCTCCTGGGTATCTGTTCTATACTGTACTAGTAGAAATTAACAACTCATCATAAGAAAGGAGGACAATTATGATTTACTCGAACCAATTTTTTCATGTAACCGCATATGATATTCCATGCAGAGGTCTGATTGTCCGTCCAATCATCTAATTGTTCTGACAATCGCAAAAGAAAAGACCGTTTCTTTTTTGTGTGCCTCTGCGCCTTGGCAGGGGTATTTTTGTGCCCAAAATGGGCCTGTTTTACCCCTTTCTCATCTATATAAGAAAGGACTTTTATGAAAGAAATCAACGGTACTTATACGTCTGCGAAGATCTTCACAGATCAGATAGATTCGTATGCTCTCGCGCAGGTGCAGTTAATCTGTGACCATCTCTGTGCCAAAGACAGCCTGATCCGCGTGATGCCGGATGTGCATCCTGGAAAAGTAGGTCCTATTGGACTTACTATGACGTTTCAAAAGCGGATGCTTCCAGCTCTTCTGGGAATCGATATCGGCTGCGGCATGACTTGCGCCATCTTAAATAAATCCAAGATTGAATACCAAAAATTAGATACCGTTATCCGGGACCAGATCCCCGCAGGTATGACGATCCGACGCACGCCTCTTGCGCGGGGAGTGGATTTTCCCTATGAACAACTGCGCTGCGCAGAACATATCCATCTTGAAAAAGCCATGTGCAGTATGGGCACCTTGGGAGGAGGCAACCATTTTATTGAAATCGATACAGATCCAGAAGGCACACGCTATCTGATTATCCATACCGGCTGCCGCAGGCTGGGTAATGAACTCACGGAATACTACTTACAGCTAGGTAAAAAAGAACTAAAATCTCAGGGAATCGCTGCGCCCTGGCCGCTGATCTGGCTAGAGGGCACATTGCTTGCAGATTACCTGCATGATGTTGCCATCCTACAGGATTTTGCGCTGCAAAACCGGCTGGCTATCTTAGAGGTCTTAGGTAAATATATGAAGTGGAAGCCTCTTGAGGTCTTCTCCTGCCCTCACAACTTTGTCACCCGGCAGGGAGAGGCGTATCTGCTTAGAAAAGGAGCCGTATCTGCCCGCGAAGGGGAACAGATCCTGATCCCTGTCAATATGAGAGATGGTGTCTTATTGGCCAAAGGGAAAGGGAACAAGGAATGGAATTGCTCCGCGCCTCATGGCTCCGGGAGAATCCTCAAGCGGGATGCTGTGGCTAAGCACTACACACTCTCCCAGTTTAAAGCCGAGATGAAGGGCATCCACTGTGCCTGTATCGGCAAAGAGACGCTGGATGAAGCGCCTTTTGCCTATCGGGATCTGGAGACGATTGCTCCGCAGATCGGTGATACGGCTGAAATTTTAAAAATATTAACTCCTGTTTATAACTATAAGGCAGGAAGCCACTAGAAAGGAATCCATATGGCAAAATATAGAGAGACCCCCTGTAAATATTATCTGGCTCTCGGACAGTGCACAAAAGGCCGAGACGCCTGCCACCGCACCTACTGTCAGCACTGCGCCAAATATCAGCCCCGCGCCAAGGTGCGCCATATCAATAAGAAAAAACTCTACAATCAGAGAGAAAGGGGGCGCATCCTATGAACCTTGGCATCAGTGTCAATCAGGAAGAATTACTGGAACTGCTCCTCCATGTGGCACCCATCCGTCCGGTATTTATCTGGGGAGCACCTGGTATTGGCAAATCATCTCTGGTGGAGACTTTTGCGGAGTCTGTAGGACTCCCCTGCGTCTCCCTCCTAGGCAGTCAGCTCGCCCCGGAGGATATTATCGGCATCCCTCAGATCCAGGAAGATGTCAGTACCTTTTTGCCGCCCAAGATAATCGCGAAAAAGGAACCTTATTGTCTGTTTCTTGACGAACTCAATGCCTGCTCCCAGGAGGTGCAGAAAGCTTTTTATTCGCTGATTCATGAGCATCGCATCGGGGAATACCACCTCCCAGATGGCAGCATCGTCATCGGCGCAGGGAACCGCGCGCAGGATTCTGCAATCGTAAAGACGATGTCTTCTGCTTTGATCAACCGGATGTTTCATGTAGAGTTAAAAGCCAATGCCAGGCAATGGCTGGCCTGGGCATACGAGCAGGAGCTGCACCCTTATGTGACAGACTATATCTGTCAGCGTCCTGACCACCTCTTTGCGGCGCCGCCTAAGACAGAGGAACCGTATTCCACCCCGCGCTCCTGGCATATGTTAAGCGATGCACTCAAAGAATATGGTGATGTTCTGGATGAACATACGTTACGGGTATTGGCCTATGGCATGCTCTCCAGTCAGCATGCTGGTATGTTCCTTGCCTATACCAAGCAACTAAGCAACCGCCATCTTTTGTCAGATATTATCAAAGGAAACGCCCACTGGCCCTCCAAAGCAGAGGAGCGGGATGTCCTCTATTTTCTGGCACAGTCTTTCCGCGCACAGCTTCTGCATGACCTTCCCCGTCATAAGCAAAAGCTGAACAAAGAGACACAATTTTTGGCTCATCGGGCTAAAGCTTTGATTAAGGAACTGTCCCGTATCAATCAGGAGATTGCTCAGATGGTAGTCTCAGCAGAAGAAGACCAGACGCTTCCAGACTGGTTTTTAGTGGAGATTGTCCGGGACCTTCCACGCTTGGTCTCCTAGACACGCTAACAAGGAGGAATACGCTATGCCATCCAAAAAGACACAACTCTCCCCCGCCATGCAGCAGCTTATGGCGGGGATAAAGATCATTAAAGATCATCCCCTCTTTGGCCTGCTTCCCTTAAACTATCAATGCGTCAGTCGGGAAATCTTAGGAAAGGAAGGAGCTGCCCGTGTAGATTCCTGCCATCGGATCTATCTCAATAAACAACTGTTATTATCTCCTTCCCAGTGGGCATATGCCATCGCCCACTGCCAGCTCCATCATGCCTTCGGACATTTTGACGCACAATCCATGCCTGGTTTTCGGGATGCCAAAGGTACATGGAAGCCCGTCTTCCAAAAAGCCCTCTGGAACACCGCCTGCGACCTGTACATTGCCAAATTTTTAACAGACATTAAATTCGGCACCCCTCTGTGGAAACAGTCTGCCTGTCTTTTCCCTGCAAATCTCTCCTCGGAGCAGAGTATTTATCAATACTTGGAACATCTGGACACAGAACAAGAAGTTCCCTTTTGCGGAACCGCTTCGCCGGGTTCT
Source organism: uncultured Lachnospiraceae bacterium (assembly GCA_910585995.1). GTDB lineage: Bacteria > Bacillota > Clostridia > Lachnospirales > Lachnospiraceae > Hominiventricola. The sequence continues at coordinate 9,971 of CAJUGG010000064.1, read as the reverse complement.
ATGGATATGGAAGGCCTCTCAAGACCGCTCGTCTATCCCAAAGGGCGAGGCAATCCCCATGTCAGACAGTTTGCCTATGCCCTTTCCCGCAGTGTCACCCACACGGTCAGACAGACAGGAGGAGCTTCTCTTATAGAAGAACACCCAAAGAGCAAAAGTGCTCTGGCCGCCGAATGGTTTATCAGTCATTATCCTCTTCTGGGTGCCCTCGCGGCTGCTTTCACCATTATAGAAGATGCTGAACTCTGTCGGAAACAAGATATACAGATCGCAGCCATCGATATGGAACTGGGAGAAATCTATATCAATCCTTCTGTCCTCCTCTCTACTGACGAGCGGCATTTTGTACTGGCCCATGAATACTTGCACGCGGGCCTGCAGCATCAAAACCGCTGCCAGGGCAGAGATCCCTATCTGTGGAATATTGCCTGCGATTATGTCATCAACGCCTGGCTCATACAGATGCAGATCGGCCGCATGCCACAGCAGGATCTGCTCTACGACGAATCATTAAAAGACCTGTCCGCGGAGACCATCTATGATCTCTTGATAACAGATCTGAAAAAATACAGCCGTCTGCAGAATCTAAGAGGGTATGGAAAAGGAGAATTTTTAAACCGCCCCAGAAAAGCTATCCAAAAAGAAGGGGTTACATTGGATGAATTTTGCAAAAATGCACTGATTCAGGGGTTAGAATTTACCAGACAGTCCGGTCGGGGACTAATTCCTGCCGGTCTGATCGAAGAGATCCGCGCCCTGTCCATGCCGCCCATCCCCTGGGATGTCAGGCTGGCCCGCTGGTTTGACACCTATTTTCCGCCACTGGAAAAAGAAAGAACCTATGCAAGACCAAGCCGCCGCCAAGGCTCCACACCAGATATCCCAAGGCCCCGCTATATCCGTCAGAATATGAGAGATGACAGCCGGACCTTTGGCGTCATCATCGACACCTCCGGCTCTATGTCTGCCAAAGAGATCGGAAAAGCTCTGGGCAGCATCGCAAGCTATGCTGCTGCCCGTGAAGTCCTCTGTGCCCGTGTGATCTTCTGTGATGCTGCTCCTTACGATGCCGGATATCTCACACCCGAAGACATCGCCGGTCGTGTCCTCGTCAAAGGCCGCGGTGGCACCCGCTTACAGCCTGCTGTGGATCTATTAACACATGCATCCGATTTTCCCAAAGACGGACCCATCCTTTTGATTACCGACGGCCTGATCGAACCCAACCTGCATATTGGCCGCCCCCATGCCTATCTCCTGCCTCAAGGATGTACGCTGCCATTTCGGGAGAAGGAAGTGTTTTACTTTATCTAAAACATATGTCAAGAGGCCGTCCCATTATGAGACAGCCCCTTGACCTTTCCTTATCTATTTACACTCACATGTAAAAGTTCCGCACTCCGTATCCTGGCACTGACAGGCGTCTGAGCCGCACACCTGGATCTGGTCTGCATGACATTTACAGGAATGATTATACGTACAAGTAGTGGCATCACAGGACACTTCCGTAGGTTTGCTGGGGATGTCATCTGCATTTCTCATGCCGTCATATCTGCGCTCCCGGAAACTGTCACAGCAAGTCTGATCTGTCACCTTAGCGTTGTGTCCACCCACATGGATATTATCCTTGCAGCAGGAGTTGTCCTTATTGTACATACAGTTTATTACTGAACAATCTAAACTTGTCATCGTTTTTGACCTCCTTTTCTTATTCATGACAATAGGTTTTACAAGGATAGTATCCTGAATCTAACGAAAAATTATGCGGGATATTTTTTCTAATTTTTTAAAGTTTTTCCTTATCGAATCTCCGCTCGTCCATATACTCATATCCCACATCGTCCTCTGACACTGTAACCGTGATCTTCTCATTGCTGCACGTTTCTGCAATCTCCTGCAGCTTCTTCACCATATCCTGCTTTGTCATCTGCAAACACACCTCCAGATCCGTCTCCTCCCAGAACTGATGTACGGCTTTTATCATCCCACTGACGTACAGATCCCGCTCTTCCACGCTCAGCGTCTCTTTATCCACAATATGGTAAGAAGTAAGATCACCGGACAAAATATCCCATACGTCAAAGGTGTCCCAATCCGATCCAACTGCCGAACCCGAACCTTGCGCCTTAACTTTCGCGCTCCCACCCATTCTTGCACAAACTCATCCTCAACCGGCAGCAACATCCGAAATTCCCGATAACACCGCCCATAAGCAGACACCATCCATATCAAAGACCCCAAAGCCCCACAAGCCCATACCACTCCCCAGGGAACATCCATCCTCTCCTCCTCTGCCGCTGCTGCCTTCGCCGCTCCACCCTGCGCATCCTGCACGCCCAGTTCCAGTCCCTTCTCTACTGCCAAATCCTCTCCGTCCCTATCCACAATAGCCGTATGATTCCCCACAAAAGTATACACACTCCACCCCGAAGGAATCGAAAACGGCAAGAGCAAACGCAAAAGCACCACCCACCACAACACCAAAAACATCCTCTTAGGCAGCCAGTCTCTCGCCACCATCCGAATCCCCATCACCACCAAGATCAAGACTCCTCCACTCCAACTCATCTGCCACAATCCCATATCCAGCACCCCTTTCCAGCTCATCCGCCACCTTTACACTACTCCAGTAGTTTTCGCACTCTCATCATACTACATCCCCCACAAAATGTCAACACTACTACAGTAGTATAAAAAAGGAATCCCCCATCTCTAGGAGATTCCTTTTTCATAATCACTGATCTTGGATGCAAGAGCATCCACACATTCATTTCTTGACACCGACAGTATCCCCATAAGGGAATATAATTTTCCCATCACTTGTTTTGCCTTTTCTGTACTGTGCAGATATTTTCTTACAAGATAATAAATATCAGTAGCAGAACTTGCTGTGATATATGCATCTATGACTTAATTTGCAGTCATAAGAAAAATCTTTTGTGCACTCTCCTTCCATGGTTCTCTGGATGTCAATGCATCAATGATCACATTTGTATCAATCAGAATTTTCATTTATTTTGCACCAAGCCTCTCCTGCTTTGCTTCATCCATATCCGCATCTACGGGAAGAATCCCAAACAGGGATTTTGCGGTTTCCACCCTGTCCTGATATGGATTGGTCAGTTTAGATATCACTTTCCCATCTTTTGTGATCAAAATATCCTCGGTTGCAGACAGCAGCAAGTATTTGCCAAGATTTTTTTCAATTCTGTTGTTGTAACTGACATAAAACTACTCCTTTCCCTGCACTATTTAAAATACTCCACCCCCGATTCAAACAACTTCATATCCTGCTCCCCATAAATATTGATCGCCACAGCCGTCCCTCGTCTCTCCGAGTGACCCATCTTCCCAAAGATCCTTCCATCCGGGCTTGTGATCCCTTCGATCGCCGCATACGATCCATTGACATTCCACTCTTCATCCATCGTCGGATTCCCGGACAGATCCACATACTGCGTCGCCACCTGTCCGTTGGCGAACAGTCTCTCAATCCATTCCTTCGGCGCCACAAAACGGCCCTCTCCATGCGAAGCCGGAATCACATATGTCTCACCGAGCTTCGCACCTGCAAGCCACGGAGACTGATCCGTCACCACCTTCGTATAGACCATCCTCGATATATGTCTGTTAATTGTATTATACGTAAGCGTCGGTGAATCTGCTTTCTGCCCCACGATCTCTCCATACGGCAAAAGCCCCAGCTTCACCAGCGCCTGAAATCCATTACAGATCCCCAGCACCAGTCCGTCTCTCTCGTCCAGAAGCTTCTTGACTGCCTCTTTGATCTTCTCATTCTGAAAAGCGGTCGCAAAAAATTTCGCAGATCCATCCGGCTCATCTCCTGCTGAGAACCCGCCAGGGAACATGATGATCTGTGCCTGTCCAATGGCTTTCTCAAAAGCATCCACCGACTCCTGAATATCGCTCTCACTTAGATTTTTAAATACCTTTGTCACTACGTCTGCACCCGCACGCTCAAATGCCCTGCTGCTGTCGTACTCGCAGTTTGTCCCAGGAAATACTGGGATAAATACTTTTGGTCTGGCCACTTGATGCTTGCAGATATAGATCTGCTCCGTATGATAGACAGGAGTATCCAATTTCTCCTGATCCTTCACTGCCACCGTCGGGAATACTTTTTCCAACGTTCCCGTCCAGGCCGAGAGCGCTTCCTCGGTGTCAATCCACACATTTCCATAGGAAAATCCGCTCTCCGTCACCTCTCCGATCAAGGTATAGGTGATGGACAGTTCGCCCACTTTTCCATCGGGAATCTCCGCCACAATACATCCAAATCCCGGTGCAAATGCATCTCTTGGGTCCAGATTGTGCTCTAATTTTACACCCAGCTTATTGCCAAATGCCATCTTACTTACGGCCGCAATGATTCCCTTGCCGCCCAGAGCATAGGCAGATACCACCTTTCCTGCCTTCACATCCTGGAAAAATTTTCCATACTGATCCATCGCCTGCTTATAGTCAGGCAGATCATATGCATCTCTGTCAATCTTTAACAATACCAGCTTATTGCCGGCCTTTTTCAGCTCCGGCGTCAGGATATGCTGATAGCTTGCGATATCCACCGCAAAAGAGACCAATGTCGGCGGCACATCAATATCATTGAAGGTGCCGGACATACTGTCTTTTCCTCCAATCGACGGCAGCCCAAAGCCCATCTGCGCGCTGTACGCTCCCAAAAGCGCCGCAAATGGCTGACTCCAGCGATGCGGATCTTCTGTCATCCTCCGGAAATACTCCTGGAACGTAAAACGGATCTTGCTGTAGTCACCGCCGCAGGCCACAATCTTTGCCACGGATTCCAATACGGCATAGACCGCCCCGTGATACGGAGACCAGCTCGACAGATACGGATCAAATCCATAACTCATCATAGTCACCGTGTCCGTAGTCCCCTTCAATACCGGAAGCTTCGCCACCATAGTCTGTGTCTCGGTCAATTGGTATTTTCCACCATAAGGCATCAGCACACTGCCTGCACCGATGGAGGCGTCAAACATCTCCACCAAGCCCTTTTGCGAACATACGTTCAGATCTCTTAATGTCGCAAGCCATGCCTCTTTGACATCTCCTACTTCTTTTCTGGTAAAATACCGCTCCTCTTCGGAAGGCATATCCACAGCCACGGCAGTCTCCTGGTGTGCGCCGTTGGTGTCCAAAAATGCCCTGGAGATATTGACGATCTCTTTGCCTCTCCAGCAAAGCACCAGTCTCTTTTCCTCTGTCACTTCAGCCACACAGACGGCTTCAAGATTCTCCTGCGCGGCATATTCCATAAATGCATCCACATCTTTGGCATCCACCACCACGGCCATCCGCTCCTGGGATTCGGAGATGGCGATCTCAGTTCCGTCCAATCCGGCATATTTTTTCGGCACTTTATCCAGGTCCACTTTCAGACCGTCTGCCAGCTCTCCGATCGCCACCGATACGCCGCCTGCTCCAAAATCATTGCATTTTTTAATCAGACGAGTCACTTCCGGCCGGCGGAACAGCCTCTGGATCTTACGTTCCGTGGGCGCATTTCCCTTTTGCACCTCTGCGCCGCAGGTCTCAATGGATGCCTCGGTATGCACTTTGGAAGAACCTGTCGCACCGCCGCAGCCATCACGTCCGGTACGTCCGCCCAATAAGATGATGATATCGCCCGGATCTGAAGTCTCCCGGATCACATCTTTTCTGGGAGCTGCTCCCATCACAGCGCCGATCTCCATCCTCTTCGCCACATAGTCCGGATGATAGATCTCCTTCACATATCCGGTGGCCAGTCCAATCTGGTTGCCGTAAGAACTATAACCGCTCGCTGCACCGCGCACCAGTTTTTTCTGCGGAAGTTTTCCTTTCATGGTCTCAGACACAGACACTGTGGGATCTGCGGCACCTGTGACACGCATCGCCTGATAGACATACGTACGCCCCGACAGCGGATCACGGATGGCGCCGCCCAAGCAAGTCGCCGCACCGCCAAAAGGCTCGATCTCAGTGGGATGGTTATGAGTCTCATTTTTAAAATTCACCAGCCACTCTTCCACTTCCCCATCGATCTCAACGGGCACTACGATGGAGCAGGCATTGATCTCGTCGGATTCCTCCTGATCCTGCAATTTTCCTTCTTTTTTCAGCTTTCTCATAGCCATCAAAGCCAGATCCATCAGGCAGACAAATTTATCGTCCCGTCCCTTATGGACCTCTTGATGGTCTTTTAGATACTGTTGGTACGTATGTTCTATGGGGGCACGATAATATCCGTCGTCAAATGTCACATCGGTAAGTTCTGTGGAAAAGGTGGTATGACGGCAGTGATCAGACCAATACGTATCCAATACGCGGATCTCCGTCATGGACGGATCTCTCTTTTCCTCTTCCTTAAAATATTTCTGGATATGCAGAAAGTCTTTAAAGGTCATGGCAAGATTCAGAGAATCGTAGAGATCTCTTAGCTCTTTTTCCGGCATATTTGCAAAGCCTTCAAAGATCTTTACATCCTCTGGTTCCTCAAATATGGTTACAAGAGTCTGTGGCTTTACCATATCGGTCTCTCTGGAGTCTACCGGATTGATACAGAACGCTTTGATCTGCGAGAGTTCCTGCGGCGTCACAACACCTTCAATCACATAGATCGTGGCTGTACGGATCACCGGCTCCTCGGAAGCATCCAAAAACTGCACACACTGCACCGCGGAATCTGCTCTCTGGTCAAACTGTCCCGGAAGATACTCCACGCCAAATACCGCCGCATGTTCCTTCACCTCAAACTGCTCTAGGTACAGCACATCTACCGGCGGCTCGCTAAACACCGTATTGCATGCCTTCTCAAAAGTCTCATCCGAAATATTCTCCACATCATAACGGATCAGTACCCGCACTCCTGTTACTGTCTCTATCCCAAGATAACTCTTAATCTCCTCTTTTAGTTCCTTTGCCTTGACAGCAAATGCCTCTTTCTTTTCCACAAAGACGCGTCTTACCATGCCTATTCCTCCTATTGATAGTACCGCAACTCCGCTACCAAGCCCCCTTCTACAGAAGGATTTTCAGCCACTTGCGTGTCTGCAAATCCTTCTGGGGCTTGTCCGCTCCGTTGCTGTTTTGAAAGTTCCGCAATTCCGCTACCAAGCCCCCTGCTCTAGGAGCATTTTCAGTCATTTACATGTCTGCAAATCCTTCTGGGGCTTGTCCGCTCCGTTGCTGTTTTGAAAGTTCCGCAATTCCGCTACCAAGCCCCCTGCTCTAGGAGCATTTTCAGTCATTTACATGTCTGAAAATCCTTCTGGGGCTTGTCCGCTCCGTTGCTGTTTTGAAAGTACCGCAACTCCGCTGCCAAGCTCCCTTCTACAGAAGCATTTTCAGCCACTTGCATGTCTGAAAACCCTTCTGGGGCCTGTACGCTCCGTTGCTATTTTATTTTGTAGCTATCATATCACAGCCTTTAATCCAATGCAAGAATATCGCACTTACGCTTCCTCTCTTCTGCTTCGCTTCATCCACTCGATCAGCATGCCTTTGCTGCCACATTCCGGGCAGGTGTAGGTTCCGTAGTAATATCTTACTTTCCAGGCCTCTTTCTCATTAACCATATGCATCAAATTACTGAACCATACGTAGGTATTCGTGTAATCTTTTTTGTCCCACTTTCCGATCACATCCTCGGCGGGTTCGATTCCTTCTAATAATTCCTCTGCAGCAAGTCCGTCGGCTTCCATATCTTCGTCATAATAATCACAATCCGGACATGCCACCGGGCACTGCTCAAAACCGCCCAGGAGCATCTCAAAAGCTGCTTCCCGATCTGACAGGATCGCCAGCACTTCAGCACAGAAATAGATCCCTTCTTCCCCTCCTGCCTGCTCCAGATTCCTCTGTAAATAGTCTTTCGTCATCTCCTGAAGCCTTGCGACACTTTTTTGATAGCTCTCCCATACCTCATCCGGCAGATCATTCTGCTCCCCGCCTCCGCAGGCCGGGATATCGGTGGTCAGGATATCTCCCAGCGCTCCGATGATCTTATGTTCCCAGCGTTCGTCTTTGTCCCGCCTCTTTTTCTCCAGCAAAAGCACCAGATACGGCACCGCCAGATACATGGCAGGATACAGACTCAACTGGTGGGTCAGGTTCTCGCACAGGTTGTCAAAAATGATCTCATAATCTTCTTTTTTCTTAAAATCCAACCGGCGGATCTTCTCCGTCTCCGGGATCAAGTCCTCCCTGCAAAATAAAAAGGCCACATCTTCCACCACATTTCCATAGGCCCCTCGGTAAGTCTCCCACAACTCTGACGCAAATGCCACGGGCTGAAGTTCCTCTCTCAGATCTGACAGTTCTGTTAAAGTTTTCTCAATCTCTGCTTTCCAAATAGGGTTCATGCGCCTGATCTCCTCCTCATTCAAATTTTCTGTCTGAAGCTCTACTTTTACTGGTTTTTTCCCTTGGTACAGACTCAGCAGTTTGTCATCCTCTCTATGATACTCCACAGGACCGCCCAGCACACATTTATACTGATAACAAAGCTTCGCGTCGCTCTTTTTTAGCTGGTGGTGATCCCTTAAAAATAACTTCATATATTCCGCACATTCCATCATGTATTAACCTCCTGTGTATATTTATGCTCCATCTTCAGTATAAATCATCCATCGTTATACAAGGGAGTTCTTCCTCTTGTCTTAATTGTTTATCATTTGTAAAAAACATATCACATCCGCTAATTACAGCCGTTGCAATCTGTCATGATCCCGCATCTCCCTAATATAATCATCTGCATCTTGTCCTCGTTTTGTTGCAGGCATAACAAATTGATCCAAATCAATATTTCTACTTGTATTCGCTTCAGGCATCCCTAATAATCCATTTACACCTTGCATAATCTGAATCACGTATCCTAATTTATCTTCAGGAACTTTCTCCAACATTTTTATTGCTTCTTAACGAATTGCGGTCATAAATTACCTCCTGTACTTTTTATATATTATAACATTCCCTTCTTATATTGTGAACTCAAAAATAACTTGATATGATTGCTTCCAGAGTAACATCTATGAGTGGCATGTTCGGTGGATGCATTTCTCTGTCCACTTTGAATCTGAGTGTGGATATATCAAGTGTACGCACTCTCCGGTTCATGCAGAAGCAAAGCCACACCATTGGTAGGACAAACCACAAAGATTGCGAAGTAACAATAGATTGCCGGCTTCGCCAGCAAACCTATGATCCACACATAAAATGACCAGCCATACTTTCATGTGGCTGGTCATTTGATATGTGAAATATAAGTGCCAAAAAGATCTTTTACAGCATCTCTGCATGTCCGTTCATATTGATATAAGAAGCTACAGAGCAGTCAAAACCTTTGATATGCTTGTACAGCCAGTCAATGACATTTCTGTTCACGGCTTCCACAAAGGCATCCGACGGGCCTTCCTCTTCTTCTAACATCTCGTGCAGTTCCTGTACTGCTTTTACAAAGGCAGCGTGCTGCTTTTTGTGCTCCTCAAGTCCCGGATAAGAAGCCTCCTCCTGAAGCTTCTCCTCAGCGCCGAAGTGAAACTCGGTATAATCCGACAGATAATCTAACATCTTGATCGCTTCTAACTTTCCGCCGTTTTGCTCACAGCAGTCCACTAACTTGTTGATCTTCCCGATCAGCTCCTTGTGCTGTCCGTCAATTAACTCATTCCCCGTTACCAAACTCTCGTCAAATTCTGCATACATGTTCTGGTTCCTCCTATGATAGTTCCGCATCCGTCAGAAAAATATCCCTTTGTCTGGAAGAATTTCCGGTCACTTTGTGTCCTGAAATCCTTCCGGGTATTTTTCTGACAGATGCTGTATGATAGTTCCGCATCCGTCAGAAAAATATCCCTTTGTCTGGAAGAATTTCCGGTCACTTTGTGTCCTGAAATCCTTCCGGGTATTTTTCTGACAGATGCTGTATGATAGTTCCGCATCCGTCAGAA